>DASTWL010000073.1 GCA_035765895.1 Verrucomicrobiia bacterium
TGGCGCACCAGAAATTTGTAGAACGTCCGCAGTGCGCTGAAACGCAGTTGCGTTGCCGCCCGCCCGAGGTTTTGCCGCCCCAGAAAGCGCAGGTAGGCGCGAAAGTCGTCCCGTTGGAGCTTTGCCCAATCGGGCGCCGACTGGCGCTCCTGCTGATGCCAGGCCGTGAATTCCGTCAACGCCTGCCGGTAATTCCGCTGGGTGTAAACCGACGCCCCGCGATCCGCAGCGAGATGGGTGAGGAATTTATCCGACCAGGTGTCAAAGGAATGGCTCATTCCGCCAAAAAACTGTCGCGCCTCATTATCGCTCCGGAAACTCGAATTCCACCTTGCCCTTGGCGCCGAGCCTGAGATGCGCCGGGAACGGCTTGCCGGCCTTCGAGATGAACTTCTCCAGCAGGTCCGTTTTCCCGGTCGCCAGCAGCTTCTTGAACTGCTCACGATCCACCGGCTGCTGCAGCACGACCTTGCCGGACTTGAAGGTGCAGCGTTTGGTGTCGGCCTGCGACCGTTCGCACAGGTAGTGTTCCGGTCCTTCGAAGACATTGCCGCCGCACTTCGGGCATTTGCCCAGCGGCTCCTGGCCCGTGAAATCCAGCTTCACCACCGGCTCGTCGGCCTTTTTCTTCGCCGGGAATTTCTTCTCCCGGGGCGCAAACTCGAAGCCAACCTTGCCATCCTTCACGACGAGGAACGCCTCAAACTTCCGGCCCGTCTTGTTCGAGACGAAATTCTTGAGCAGGTCCGTCTTGCCCTCGGCGAGCAGTTTGACCACCTGCGCCTTCTCAACCGGCTGTTGCAGGATGACCGCGCCGGTCTTGAAGTCGCACGTGCGGTCGGGACCCACGGACTTTTCGCATGAATAGTTCATCCCGTTCTCGAACACACGCGCGCCGCACTTCGGACATTTGCCGAGCGGCTCCTTGCCGGTGAAATCCACGGTCTCCGCCGCCTCGCCTTCCTTGGGTTCGTTGCCGAAGTCGAACTTCACCTCGTGCTGCTCATTCAACTTCACCACGGCCGCGAACGGGAATCCCTTCTGGCTGCGGAAGCCCTGCAATGGCCCGATCGTCTTGTCGCGGAGCAACACCTCCATTTCCTCCTCCTCAAACATGCGCCCGCCCATGACGCGCCGGACGCTGAAGTCGCAATTCTGGCACTTGAACTCGCGAAACTTTTCGTGCACCTCGCCACCGCATTTGGGGCAACGCGTTTTGAGCACGCCAAAATCGCCGGGGATGGTGTCCTTGTCGTAAAGCTTGGCCTTGCGGACGATCTCCTCGGTGAAATGGCGGATTTCGCCCATGAACTGGTCCCGCGGCAGCTGGCCGCGCTCCATTTTCTTGAGCTGATACTCCCAGTCACCGGTCATTTCCGGCTTGGTCAGTTCATTGACGCCGAGGCCGACGAGCAGTTGCACCAGGGAAAACGCCTTGGCCGTGGCCTGCAATTCGCGGCCGTTGCGGTGCAGGTATTCCTCCTGAATCAATCCCTCGATGATGGCCGCGCGCGTGGCGGGCGTCCCCAGCCCGCGCTCGCTCATCGCCTCACGCAGCTCGTCATCCTCGACGAGCTTGCCCGCGCCTTCCATCGCGCCAAGCAAGGTGGCTTCGGTGAAGCGCGCCGGCGGCCGCGTCTGGCTGCCTTTGACTTCGACTTCGGGCGTGGCAACGGTTTCATTCGGCTCCACCGCCACGAGGCTCGGCGCATCGCCCTCGCCCTGCGCCTCCTTGCCATAGACTTCCAACCAGCCGGGTTTCACGAGCACCTTGCCGGTGCTTTTGAACGGCTCGCCTTCGACGCGGGTGATGCGGACGGTTTCGAGAAATTCCGCGGCGGGAAAGAACACGGCGAGGAACCGCCGGGTCACCATGTCGAACAATTTCTGCTCCGCCTCGCTCAAGCCTTTCGGCAGCTGGCCGGTCGGGATGATGGCGAAGTGGTCGCTGACCTTGGCATTGTTGAAAATGCGCTTGTTGGGATGGACCCAGTTGTTCGTCAGGACCTTTTCCGCCAAACCGCTGAACCCGGTGAGGTCGCGGAGCGAATCGAGCGTCTTCTTCACCGTGTCGAGGTAATCCTCCGGCAGGTGGCGCGAATCGGTGCGCGGGTAGGTCAGCACCTTGTGCTTTTCGTAAAGGGCCTGCGCCAGGCCGAGCGTGTTTTTGGCACTGAAGCCAAACCGCCCGTTGGCCTCGCGTTGGAGCGTGGTTAAATCATACAACAACGGCGAAACCTGCGTGGTGGGTTTGCTTTCCTCGGTGACGATGCCGGGTTTGCCAAGGCACTTCGCCCGGATGGCTTCGGCCTGTGCCTTGTCCCACAGCCGCTCCGGCTTCAATTCTCCGTCGGCGTCCTTCCCTTCCGGCTTGTGGAACTTCTCGTCGAACCAACGGCCCGGGTAGTTGCCAGCCTTGGCCGTAAAGGTGCCGATCACCTCCCAATAATCGCGGGGCTTGAAGCTGCGGATCCGGGCCTCGCGTTCCACCACGATGGCGAGCGTCGGCGTCTGCACGCGGCCCACGGTGGTTTTGTAAAACCCGCCCGACTTGCTGTTGAACGCAGTCATGGCCCGGGTGCCGTTGATGCCCACCAGCCAGTCGGCTTCGGCACGGCTTTCGGCCGCGTTGGCCAGCGGCCGCAGGTCCTGATCCGAGCGCAGCCGGGCAAAGCCGTCGCGAATCGCCGCGGGCGTCATCGACTGCAACCACAGCCGTTGAATGGCCTGTCGCGCCTCGGTGAATTCCACAATGCGGCGAAAAATCAGCTCGCCTTCGCGCCCGGCGTCACACGCATTGATGAGCGTATCGACATCCTTCCGCTTGATGAGCTTGACGAGCACCTTGAGCCGTTTTTCGGAGCGTTCGATGGGCTGAAGCGCAAAGCGCGGCGGGATGTGCGGCAGGGCGGCAAAAGTCCATTTGCCGCGTTTGACGTCGTGCTCTGCCGGCACCGTCAGTTCGAGCAAATGCCCGACGGCCGAGGAAATGATGTATTGCTCACCCTCGAAGAATTCGCCGGATTTATCCTTGGTGACGCCGCCCAAAGCCTTGGCAATGTCGGCCGCAACCGATGGCTTTTCCGCGATGATGAGCGCTTTTCCCATAGCTTATTGGCGAACGCTTTTACTGCTAATGCACCGAAAAAGGCAAACCTAAGTTGCAAGTTTGTGCAAATTGCAGATCAAAAAGCACCGGTTGCTGGTCCGTAAATCACCACCCCGTCGCCCCCCAGATCCAAGGAACTCAAGCTAAGATGCGGCGGGCGCGCCGTCGCCCGAAGGCGTGTTGTTGTTCAATTGATCAGTCAACGAACGAATCTGCGCCCGGGTCTGGCGCAGCTCGGCTTGAGTGCGGATGCGCTCGGTGTTGTCGCGCAAAACGAGCACGACGCCCTGCGGCCCGCGGGCCGCATCCTGCACCCGTGACAACGTGGCATCCACGCGCTCCGCCCCGCCACGTCGCCCCACCTGGATTTCCTCCCGCACCGGCTCGCCCGCGTAGGCGGCGCGCCACAACCGGGTGAGGGCCTCTTCGCCCGCCGGGGTTTGAAAGATGCCGGCCAGCTTCTCCCCCCTGGCCATGCGCGCAATCCAGCCGGTCATCCGTTCAGCGGCCGGGTTCATGAACTGCACCAGCCCGGCCGAATCGGTGATGATCACCCCGTCGCTGGTGGAATGAATGGCGGCTGAAAAGGATTGTTCCAACTGTTTCCAGCGCGTTTCCTGCGCAAAACGGATGAACGCAAGGTCGATTGCCGCCCGCAGTTCCTCCGGCCGGAAGGGCTTCAGCAAATACCCGTAGGCGCTGGATTCACGCACGGAGGCAAGGGTTTCATCGTCGGAACGTGACGTGAGGAAGATGGAGGGAACGTCGTATTGGCGGCGTAGCACATCCGCCACGCCGAAACCGTCCATGCCGCCGTGAATCTGAATGTCCAGCAGCGCCAGGTCCGGATGCTGCTTGACCACGGACTCGACGGCCGCTTCGCCCGAATCCACCACGCTGGTGATTTCCAGATTCAATTTGAGCACATAGCTCGAAATCATCTGCGCCAGCGCGTCCTCGTCCTCCACAATCAGAATCTTGTTCATAAGCTGTCATTTACCAGAGAGCACGAGCCTCGCCAACCCACAACCGTTTGAAATGCGCGGCGGCCGATTTTATTTCCCGATGCAAAACTGGCTGAAGATGGAATCCAGCAAATCCTCGGTAGTCGTGCGCCCGACCACCTCACCGACGGCGTTGACCGCGATGTGCAGGTCGAGCGCGACCAGTTCCAGCGAAAGGCCGCCAGCAATGGCGTTGAGCGTGCGTTCCGTCGCCTGACGCGCCCGGCGCAACGCATCCTGATGGCGCGAATTGATCATCACTTCCAGCATCTCACTCTTGATCTCGCCGGCCCAGACGAGCGATTTGATGTGGTCTTTAAGTGACTCAACCCCCCGCCCCGTTACACAGGAAACGTCGATGACGGCCGAGGGCCGGGCCAGTTCAGGCAGATGCAATTTGACCGGCAAATCCACCTTGTTCCTCACGATCAGCCGCTTTCGTCCGCCCAGTTCCTGCAAGAAATGGCCGTCTTCGCGATGCAACGGCTCGCCGGCATCAAGGACGTGCAAAATGAGTTCCGCCCGGCTCAGCGTCTCCCGACTGCGCCGGATGCCTTCGACTTCGATTTCGTCCCCCGCTTCCCGCAACCCGGCGGTGTCGATGAACACGACGGGCACGCCACGGATGTTGGCCGTTTCTTCGATGGTGTCGCGGGTCGTGCCCGGGATGGGCGAAACAATGGCGCGGTCGCGGCCCAGGAGCTGGTTGAGCAGGCTGGATTTACCGGCATTGGGCCGGCCCACGATGGCGGCCCGGATGCCGCGCCGCAGCAATTGCCCCTCATCCGCCGTGCGCAGCAACGAGTCCATGAATTCAATCCCGCCTTGCAGCCGCTCGATCAGTTTGGTGCGCGTGTCCGGTGCGATGTCCTCGTCCGGAAAATCGATGTGCGCCTCGATGTGCGCCAGCGTCTGGAGCAACTGGTCCCGCAGCTGGTTGATGCGTTGCGAAAGCTTGCCGGCAAGTTGTTCACCCGCGGCGCGCAGGGCGAGTTCCGTGCGGGAGTGAATGAGATCCGCCACCGCCTCGGCCTGGGCCAGATCCAGCCGTCCGTTGAGAAAGGCACGCTTGGTGAATTCGCCCGGCAACGCCAGCCGCGCGCCCGCGGCGAGCACGGCATCAAGCACGGCCTTGGCCGGAAGCAATCCGCCGTGACAGGAAATTTCAATGATGTTCTCGCAGGTGTAGGTGTGCGGCGCGCGCATCACCGCCAGCAACACCTCGTCCACGGCCCGGCCTTCGCGGGTGATGTGACCGTGATGCAGCGTGTGGCTGGCCGCGGTGGACGGCTTGAATCCGCCGCGTCGCGACGAACGGAAGCACGTGTCGGCGATGTCAAAAGCCTTCGCACCGGACACCCGGATGACGGCCAGGCCGCCCTCTCCCAAGGGCGTCGCAATGGCGGCGATGGTGTCGTCAAACATGGTGCAGGGCGGCGGAATGAAGCCGGCTCAGTTGCCGCAGATGCCGCGGGTGATTTCGCTTTTGCGATTGGCCAGCCAGAGCGCGGCTTTCTCAAAACTTTTGCGCTGGAGAAAATGGAGCAGTTGCGGATCAGTGCCCGGGGGGAGTTGCGCCGCCAGCGCGTCGATGCGTCCGAACAGTGGTAGCAGATCGACGGGCACCTTGGTGGCGGCCATCTGCTGAACGGCGCCTTCGAGGTCGCGCAGCGCGTTTTGCAGGTCTTGTTCCAACGGCGTCATGGTGCGGCCAACTTAGCCAATGCCCCCGGCGCCCGCAACCGTCCGCCGGCTCAACTGATCCATCCGAACTTGAGCGCCAGTTGCGGCAGGCGATACACCACCAGCATCCGGCCCAGCGCGGTGAGCAGCAGCAGCACGGTGACCGTGGAAACGTAGTAACCAAACGCGTGCGCCGGATCGGGCCGCATCACGTGCGGCAGTCCTTGATACAACACCATCGCCATCAGCACCGCGCCGATGGCGTAGGAAATCCACGGATTGATGGTCGGAAACGCATCCAGAACGCGCAGCAAAAAAATGGGCCCGAGCCCAAACACGCACACCGTCAGCGCGGGCAGATAGCGTTCCCGGACGTGAAACGTGTTGCCGAGATTTTTCACCGCGACCGCGCCGATCAGAACGATCAGCAGCAGCAGCCCAAACTGGCACGCCTCATACCGCACCGCATCCGCCAGCGGATAAACCTTGAGCGCGCCGAATTCCCCGACGGATTTGCCCCAATGAACCATGCCGGCTCCCTCGGCCACGCAGCCAAGGAGCAGCAAAGGGAGCAAATGAATGAGAAAAATCCGCACGACACTCCGCCCCGAAGCCGCCGCCCGGCTCCAGCCACCCATCGGATCAAACATCATGAGAAGCAGTAACAGCATCTTGCGCCATGAATATCCCTGCCGCCGGCCCGAAACAAGTTAATGCGCCCGAAATCCGCGACGCGCGCCGATTGCACGCGCGGTCAAATCGGCTAAATTGGGCCATGACAAAAAACCTCCCGGGCCGCCTGGCACTCGGCGGCCTCTGCCTGGCGCTCGCATTGCTGGCAGGTTGTGCAACCGGGCCGAAGATTGACTGGAACGCCCGCATCGGCGCCTACACTTACGATCAGGCCGTCATTGATTTTGGCCCGCCGGACAAGCAGGCGAAGCTGGCTGATGGCACGCAGGTGGTCGAATGGCTCACCCAACGCGGCTATGCCGAAACCTACTACGGCCCTTACTATCCCTACTACTACGACGGCTTTCGGCATCGTTACTACGGTTACTATCCTGTCCCCATGACCACCACGATGCCCGATGTCTATTTGCACCTGGTTTTCGGCCCGGACGGCAAGCTCATGTCCTGGAAACGCATGAACCGGTGAAGCCAATTCCCGCCGTGGAGGCCGGTTGACGGCAATCCGCCAGGCCCCGGACGAGCGGATAAGAAACCGATAAACACTGCATTAACGCGCCACTTCCTGCTTCACCTGGTCGGACCCGCATGGTTAACTCCGGCCAATGAAAGTTGACGTGGGCATCTGGAGCAAACTGACCAAGGTGGTCTGGGGTCTGTTGCTCGTGGCCGGCGTCATGATCCTCGCCCTCTGGTATCTCCCGCTCATCCGGCAAAACGAACGCATGCGCAAGGAAGTGCTGCGGCTCGACGGCGAAATCCAAAAGCAGGAAGCCGCGGGCAAGGAAACGCGCGATTCCATCGACACCCTCCGCACCGACCCCAAAGCCATTGAGCGGCTCGCGCGGGAGAAACTCGGCTACGCCAAACCCGGCGAAACCGTCGTTCGCTTCGAACCGCCGCAGACGAACACCGTCGTGCGTTGAGGTTTTCCCCGACGGCGTGCCGTTTGGCCCCAGCCCCGCAAGGAAGGCCTTTTCCAAAAAGAAATCTTGTCAGAGCACGACCGTGGCCTATAAGTCGTATTGTTCGTTAATCATCAGATGTAAACCCTAAAACTAAACATAACTTTGCGTAGCTTTGGCTACGGGCTCACTCGAAAACCGCGAATTTTCCCTGCCCGTCCAGACCGCCGGCCGCCCCTCGGGCGCGGCTTGGCGTTACTCTCGTAGTAGGCGCTTCGCGGTGCCTCGGTCGGGGTGCGCTGGGTTCGCGCCGCTTTCGTTCCGTGACGAGGCTTCCAGAAGGGAACGCATGAACAAGGTCAAGTGGTGGGTGGGCGGCGTGGCCGCGGTTGTCATTTTATGCTGGGCGCGGGGACAGAGTGATTTGAGCGCCCAGTCCTACACAGCCGAACCGGTTGCCGAACCCCGGCCGGTGTTTGACCTGCCGTTGGTCGCGCCAGAGGCCGCTCCCGAAACCGGCACCTTCTGGTTGTATTCCAAAAGCGCGGGCGAAGCCGGCTGGCCGCCGCTCCCGTTCGATCCCTACGCCGGGGTGCTGCCGCTTTACATCCTGCCGGGTGGCCAATATCTCGTGGCCGACACGCCCACCGACTTTGCCGAGCTGCAGGCGCTGCAATTCCAGATGGCGCAACTGGAGTCGGGCGCGACGTTGACCACGATGGATTCGTCCAGCGAACTGCCGCCGTTCCCGGATGACGGTGACACCAACTCGGGGGGCGGCACGTTGAACGGCCCGCCTTATACCAGCCCGAGCTATCCGAGCAATGCGCTCTGGCTGGAGATCACCGGCGTTTCCAATGGCGTGGCGCTGGTCAACCTGCACGGCACGGTTTCAGGCACGCTTTACGAATTGCTGTCAAAGGAACAACTGACCAATGCGGATTGGCAGAGCGAAGCGCCGTTATGGCTCGGCGCGGAAAATCAGGACTGGACGCCGGCGCAGGTGCCGGTGGGAATGCGGACCAACCAGTTGCTCCTGTGGGCGCGCTCCTGGGCGGATGCGGACGGCAACGGCATTCCAGACTGGTGGGAGCAGCAGTATCTCGGTCAGAGCGGCGTTGACGCATACGCCGATCCCGATGGCGATGGCTGGGCCAACCTTCAGGAATACCAGAACGGGACTGACCCAAATAATTTCAACACGTCACCGGCGCCGCAGGGACTCGTGGTTCACGTTAATGACGCAGGAACGGTAGCCACCGTTGATTGGTTGAGCACGGGTTCTGCCGTTACCGGCTATGTGGTTGAACGGTCATTCAACGGGGTGGACAACGATTATTCCGTGATCGCACCGAGTTATGTGGACAACACGTATCTTGTTCCCTCCGGCGAATATGACTATGCCGACATTCCCGCATTTCGCGTGCGGGCACAATACGCCAACGGCCTGTCGGCATGGAGTGATTGGCAGTGGCCGCAGGAATGTTTGAATCCGGTCAGCGCCCAAATGGTGACTACGCCCAGCGCCGGTGGAATGCTGTCAGCTCAGAACATCCCGGCGGATGCCGATGCCCTGCGCCTCAATGGATATTATTTTGACGAAGCCACCGCTGATTACGTGACAACCAACCTCACCCTGGCCGTTGCAGATTTCACCAACGGCTTGGCCATGCTGCCAACGGTTGCGCAAAGCCATTCGTATTTCTGGAACTGCCAGGCGCTGCGCCATTCGGGATTGGTCACGATCAGAGGACCAGTTTATGCGTCCGATGGCCAGGGCAAGATCTTCATGGATGGGCGCGAGCATCTGCGGCAAAATCTTGCCTATGCCTTGCGTGCGGCTTCCGTTGTTGAACCATTTGTATTGTCGGAATCAGCTGGACCACTGAATGGCGAAACATCGTTGGATTGTCTGGTCGCCGACTACCATTGGGCGGATGATACATGGTTGCCGAATCTTGCGGAGATCGATGTCTGGCAGCCGTTTGAGCAGAATTACGCTTTGCGCAATACGGCCTTTGACCCTCAAGCGCTAGACGCGAACGGATGGCTGACCACCGGATTCACTAACAATCCAGGTGGCGGCTTTAGCCTCATGTCCCCGGCCGCTTATGAGTTTGACGGAGTCGGCGTCTTTGGAACATTCCAGCCGCTGCTCTCCGCTGAAGTAACCCAGTGGGCGTGCCCAGGTTGGGCCGATTGGGCTTTGGGTATAGCCTATGAAATTTTACACACAGTCACCCTGACGAATAACACTCGAAACTATTTTGGCTTGGAAATCCTGTCCGCTCAGGTGGCATGGCCTGGAACAACCGCCGTAGTGCGTGCCGGTAAGACAATTACCAACTGGAACGCCCAAGACTATCCCCACTTCTATCCAGAAACGAAACAGCCAATTTTCCAAAACGCAGGATTTTACTTCGGCCATGTTGGCAGTGATCCGTTGCCTGGGCACTTCGTGTTTACAATCACGAACACGACTCCGCTAATAATTGCATCCGTTGGCGACCCCGGGTTTGAGATAGCCGGCTATGCTAAGTTGGCAATCGTGAACGGCTATACCAACAAATTTGCTTACTTGGGCCAGTATTTTGACAAAGCCTACAAGGCCAATCCGGACGGCACCCGCAGCACCAACGAAACCGGCTTCCTCTCGCCGTATGGAGAATTCCTCGCGACCGAACCGGGCAAGACCTTCCTGACCACCAAACCCGATGGCGTCAGCACCAACGTCGGCGAATGCGTGGTGAACGTCATCAAGCTGCAACTCGACGTGAACCACGACGGCACGATGGAGACGGCATGGAACAGCCCAGACAACACAACACAAAACAATCCCTTCATGTTTTGGGTGAACAACAATTACGACCGCCTCACGATTGATAAGGACGACAACACCTATTACGACGATGATGTTTTTCACCGGCGAACCAATCCGCAAAGAGCCCCTACACCGGCGTGGCCGAACCGGATAATGAGTATCGAGACCCCAGCGGCAACCGGGTGATCCCCTGTGCGCGTGATTTGGAAGACTTTGCCCGGCTGTGGATTCTCGGCCTCGGCACCAACCTGCTGGCTGACATGCCATCCGACTGGCAAATCACATTGAACTGGGGTGATGTTGGCGCGCCGGACATGAACAATCCCGCTATCGATTTGTTCGTCGCTCAAGATTTTGACGGCGGGATTGCCTATCTAACCAACGCCGCAGACGCGCAGGTGCAGACCATTGCCGCCTACAATCCCTGGCTCGGGCAGCTCGGGCCCGGCCAACAAATTCATTTAAGGGGCGCGCAATTTACCAACGGCTGGGCGGGCAACTATTTCATCTGGTGCGGCGCCAAAGCCGGGACCGGCAAATTGACCCTGACCGTGGCAAACGGCAACGGCGATACAGTGGCGCAAACGACGGCTTGCATCCAGATCAGAGACATCAAACAGATGTATGAACGATGGACCGTGGGTGACCAGCCGGGCGTTTCGCCGGCAACCAACGCCGTTCCCGCGGCGGAGGATTTGCCGCCATTTACACCGGCGTTCCAATATGGACTGTCAGCAAGCACAAACACGCCCTACATACTCTATGTTCACGGCTGGAACATGAACCGCTACGACAAAGACCGCTTTGCCGAGTCCGCATTCAAACGGCTCTACTGGCAGGGCTATCAAGGGCGGTTCGGTGTGTTCCGCTGGCCGACGGACTATGGTTTCTCTGGCGATATATTTGGAAGTTGGAGCAATCCATTGACTGATCCGCACAATTACGATAATAGCGAATTTTATGCGTGGCGGTCGGCGCAAGGGTTATTGAACAAGCTGGAAGATTTGAACACGGAGTATCCTGGGCACGTTTATTTGCTGGCGCACAGCATGGGCAATGTCGTCGCTGGTAATGCGTTGCGACTGGCGGGGAATGATCAAATCGTAAACACCTACATCGCCAGCCAAGCTGCAATACCGGCGCATGTGTATAACGGGGCTAACACGAACCTGATTGATTTTACCCATACGAACCCGAAAATTCCGTCTTGGTTGACAAGGTCAAGTTGGGGGCCGGATACGCCAAACATTTACGGCGACCGGCTTGCCGGCAACAGCGCCTCTGTGGGGCGCCGAATCAATTATTACAACGTAAATGACTACGCGCTCTCGCCGGATGCTTGGTGTTTCAACCAAGAGTGGAAGCCCGACAATTTCTTCGGAGGCTATTATAATTACACAGGCAGCACAAATGATCCAGCCCCTTGGAATCACTTCGAGTTTGTTCCCATAGGCGAGAGTCCCTTGGCTCTTGATATTGTCAACAATCAGCAAGACCTGTATGAGGCCTTTTCCTATGCTGCTGAATCACGCTCCAAAGCTTTGGGTGCCACACCAAATGTTGCCAACCTCACTCAAACCCTCAATCTGACCACGGTGTGGCCAACGGACTCGTCCGGCCACAATTATTCCGACCACTTCTACCATAGCGCAGAATTTCGAGGTGATTGTTGGCAGGAGTGGAATTACTGGAACACGCTGCTGTTTTCTTCGCAATATGGTTTCAACATCGGCAATTGATGACGAATGAAAATTAGACGTTCACTTTTCTGGTTCACCGTCATTTGCATTGCACTGATGGTGATAATTGTTTGGTTTGGGAGAAAACCAGATCAAGCGTCGTTGCCGGCAGTAGGCGAGACTAACGCCGCGTCTTCACCGAAAGCAGCCCATGCCGAGACGGCGCCGACACACCAATCTGGCTCACCCCTTCAGACAAATAGAGCCGTTGCTGCGAGCGTTCCCAATGCGCCGCCGACAGCGGTGCCTCCGAAAACCAAGGGCGAGCAGATGAAAGAAGCGTTAGCCGCTTTCAACGATGAAGATGTTGTTTTGTATGGGCGGGTGATAGATCAGTTCAGCAACGCCGTGGCAAACGCCACAATCACCGGCAGCATCCAGGTGAACAACGGCACACGGGTGGGTGCGGACAAAATCACGCTTCTCACCGATGCCAATGGTTTTTTCACCATTAGCGGTTACCAAGGTAAGGCGCTTGGAATTTGGGCGACAAAGAAGGGCTATGTGATGGCGACGCCTGACACACGATTCGTATATTCGCATCTTTGGTCAGAAGCGGAGAGATACAATCCCGATCCCAACAATCCGGCCGTCATCAAAATGTGGAAGCTGCAAGGTGCGGAGCAGTTGACGGGGATTAACCAGCGTTACAAGTTTCACTTTTCGGAGGCTCCGATAAGATTTGATTTGCTGGCGGGCAAAATCGTTCCAACTGGAGGGGACATAAAAATCACAGTGCGTCGTTCGCCGGGCGTGGTTTCGGAGCGCACATTACAAGATTGGAGCGTTCAAATTGAGGCGGTGGACGGCGGTTTGATTGAAGCTTCGGCGGAGGACGCACGGTTTGTTTACGAGTTGCCGGATGGCGGTTATCAGTCTGGCTACACCTACACGATGTCAACGAACACGCAGAGTTGGCACGGAGCGTTGGATCAAATGTTCTATTTGCGCAGCCGCAACGGACAGGTTTTCAGCAAGCTCATTTTTGGCATTTCGATCAATCGGCAACCCGATGATTACGTGTGGGTCGAGTTTCACGGGGAACTGAATTCGAGCGGCTCGCGCAACTTTGAAGCCGACGCGGGAGCGATGGCGATGAAACAGCCATGAGGCAATCGATCCGAATCCTCGTTGCTTTGTTTGCGCTCGCGGGAATCATCGCGTGGACCATGTTTACGGTGCAGGTGTGGCAATGGGGGCATTCATTCACGGGTTTCGGCGTGGGGGACGGCGCAGGCAACAGCAGCGGTTCACCGGGAGCGGCGGTCTTCGGTTTTATCCTCATCACAGCCATTTGGTTTTTGCCCGTCAGTCCTTACCTGTGCATGGCCGGCGGCGCGTTCAATCTCATCACGGGAAAAGCGTTGCGTGTTGCTTACGTGTATTCGTTGGTGGCGCTGGTTTTGATGACGCTTGCAGAGCTGGTAAGCTTTCATCCTGTGTTTGAGTTCATGGCGATGGGAAACATCGTGATTAGCGGCCTGTGGGTCTACGCATTCCGGGGGAAATTCATTGGTCAATAGGTCGGGGGGTTACGATTGCAAGCCTTACCCCTTAATCCAAACCCTAGTAGTCGAAACCTTGAACCAGACGCTGTTAAAACCATAAGACGTTGAATTCCGAATGATCGCATTCCTCCTAATTTGCCTATTCTTCGCCGTGGCACTGCCTTCCGTTCCATTGCTTTGCGCATGGCACTTCAATGCGGGAAGAATTGTCACCTTGATCGCCGGCATGATCAGCCTTGCATTAGTCGCGGGGATTACCAGGTATGTTGTGTTCATGTTTGGGGCGGGTGAAGGCGATACGGATTTCCCCATTCTCATTGGCTTGGTGCTGTCGGGAGGTATCGTGCTTTGCACCCTGATTATGATGACGAATGGCGGACGGAAAAGGGCCGACAAATGAAGACCGGCGCCTGAGATAGAATACCAGATTTGGCTCTTCCGCCGTCTATGCCAGGGCAGCAACGCGCAAACCTGCGGCCTCAAGCAGCCCACCGACATCCGCCCGAGTCTTCCCCACAGAGACCGCTCCAAACCTTGCGCCGGGTGCCGTATTCCTTGCAAGGATCGCTCTGTTCCTTGCAAGGTTTGCTCCTTTCCTTACAAGGAAAACTCCAGTCCTTGCATGGAAAATCATTTTCCTTGCAAGGTTTGCTCCGGTCCTTGCATGGAAAACTGTTTTCCTTTTAAGGAAAATCATTTTCCATGTAAGGAAAATCGTTTCCCTTGCAAAGACTGCTCATTTCCTTGCAAGGAAAACTCCTTTCCGCGCAAGTTCGGTGTCCCGATTCGCGCCAGCGACCATGTTCTAATGGACATTGTTCGCACTCCTAATCATAAAAGCACACTCCTTTTCCGTTAACGAACCGCGGTTTCGCCCTGCCCCGCCGTGGCATGTCTCCGGCTCAATCCCAGCCGCAGCCTTCGAGTTCACGCGCTTCCGCAAGCCGTTCTTGCGGGCCTTCATGGCGCGCGGCCCCAGGCTGAATCAGATGGCGGTAAAACCTCTAAACAAACGGGGCGCGTCACACCGACCCCGGAGGTCAACTCTGCCGTAAAACGAAAGGTAAAGTCATGAGCTATGCCAAAGTCGGGCTGGACGGTTTGACGGTGCCAGCCAAAATCCAATACCTCCGCCGCCTCGTCGCGGCGCTGACGGGCAATCCAAACTTCCCCACCCCGAACCCCGCCGTGGCGGACCTGACGGCGGCGGCGGATGCGTTGGAAGCGGCCTACAACGACGCGCAGGCTGCCCGGCTGGTTTCCAAAACCAAGACCGGCATCCAGGACGCGCAGGCCCTGGACACGGACGCGCTGGTCAACCAGCTCGCCAGCTACGTGGACAACGCCAGCGGAGGCGACGCGGAAAAAATCGCGAGCGCGGGTTTCGCCGTGCGCGCCACGCCAACGCCCGTGGGCGATCTGCCCGCGCCCACCGACCTGCAGGTGCTCCCCAGCGAGCACGCCGGCAGTGCGGACGTGTCGTGGAAGTCCGTGCGCGGCGCCCGCGCCTACGTGATCGAACGCGCCCCCGACGAGCCCAGCCTCAACTGGGCGGTCATTGGGACAAGCACGCGCGGCCGGGCCTCATTAAACACGATGACCAGCGGCCTCAAATACTGGTTCCGCGTCGCCGCCGTCGGCGCCGCCGGCCAGAGTGCGTGGAGCGACCCGGTGCCCTTGTTCGCGCCGTGAGCTCCTTAGCGTGCCCCGAAACGACCAGCGGAACGCGCCCGCGTTCCGCTGGTTTTTTGTTTTTCTCCTTGGCAAACCTGACGCGCGGATTTAACAAGGCCGCCGCTCTTTGAATGGCGGATATTTCTCCGCCGCTTGCAATCAGGTGACAGGGAACCCCGTGTGATTCGGGGACGGTTGCGCCACTGTAACGGGTTACGAGTTTCCATGGCCACTGGCTTTTGCCGGGAAGGCGGAAACGAGGATTGAAACCCGGAGTCAGGATACCGGCCTGGTTGTGCTCGTCAGTCGGGAGGACGAGTTGATGGTTGAAAGTTGATCGTTGATGGCGGGAACAAAAGTTTCCCAAGTCCAGCAACCTTCAACTAAACCGTCAGCCAGCCGCCCGCACTTCTCCGCCAAGAGAAGGATGAGGCCAGCCCGTTTCCGCCCGAGCGGAACGGAATGTGAATGCCTTCATTTCCATTTGGCGGGGATGAAGGTTTTTTGCCTTCGTCCCCCGCACTGGTCCTCGCAACCAAAAACTCCGCTCCCGCGGAATCGTCAGAACCAGTGCCCATGAAACAAATCGTAATCCGCCGGCTGGCGGCCCTGTGGTCCGTCCTCGCGGCCGCCCCGCTCACCGCCGCCACCCTTGTCACTCACTTTGCCACCGATCCCGCCGCCGCCGGCTGGCAGGCTTATGGCAACACCAATCTCTTCACCTGGGACGCGACAAATGAGAACCTGCGCGTGACGTGGGATTCTTCCCAGCCCAACAGTTATTTTTACCACGCGCTCGGCCAGACACTGTCGCGCACGAACGACTTCCTCGTTCAATTCGACCTGAATTTGAGTGACATCACGGTGAGCAACGATCCCGGCAAGCCCTACTCGTTTGAAATCGCCCTTGGACTGATACAGCACACGCAGGTGACCAACACCGCGTTGGCCCGGGGCTCCGGGGAATCGCCCAATCTGGTGGAGTTCGACTATTTCCCCAACGACTTCAATGACTACGGTGCCAGCGTTTCCACAGCATTGATTTCGAGCACGACCAATTACTGGAACGGGGGCTTCACGTTTCCGCTCGAACTGGCCACCAACACGCACTATCGCGTGCAAATGACGTTCACGGCCGCCGACCAAACCCTGCGGGCCACCCTGACGAGCAACGGTGTGCCGGTGGGCCCGTTGGAAGAAGCAACGATTGATGCCTACTTCGGAGATTTTGCCGTCGATACCGTGGCCATCAGCAGTTACAGCGACCAGGGACAGTTCCCGGGTTACGAAGGTTCGGTGCTCGCGCACGGAACCGTTGATGATCTCGTCGTGGCCGCGCCGTTGCCGGTTGGCACCCTCACCTCGCCCGCCGCCGGAAAGGTGGCCCTGCTCAGCGACCCGAGCTGGCTTTACACGCTGGAACGCAGCACGAACCTGATGGATTGGTCGGGCGCGGCAGCCGCTGTGCCCGGCAACAACGGCATGTTGTCGCTGCAAGACACCAACGCGCCGGCCGACGCCGCTTTCTATCGCGTGCACGCAACGCTGCCTTGAACTGCACGACATGGCCGTCCGCCCATCAACTCAACCCGGAGCGATCCCAGCGATCGACCCGGCGCTTTGCCCATTGTGCGGACGGCCAAATCATTGCGCACGGTGCCAGACCAGCCCGTCAGCAAGCGAACGCAATTCCGCGCCGGCCGACGTTGCCGGCTCTGCGCCGGCCCAAACCTCCTGCTGGTGCGAAGCGGAGGCGATTCCCGCCGCGTTGCTGGTGCGCATTCCCGTTGCGCAACGCGGACGGGCCTGCGTCTGCCGCGCCTGCGTGCGCGACTTTCAAAAGACCCACGCCCCGGCGTTCACCTTGATTGAGCTGCTCGTGGTGATTGCCTGCATCGCCATCCTCGCCGCACTGCTGCTGCCCGCGCTCGCCCGCAGCCAGGACGCCGCCCGCCGCCTCAAGTGTGTTTCCAATCTGCACCAGCTGGGGCTCGCGGCGCAGATGTATTGGGACGAAAACGCGGGCGATTGTTTCCGCTACGGCGGCGACGTGGCCAACGGCGGGCGGCTCTACTGGTTTGGCTGGCTGGGCAATGGGGCCGAAGGCGAGCGACCGTTCGATGCCACCCAGGGCGCGCTGTATCCCTATTTGCAGGGCCGCGGGGTGGAGCTGTGCCCCTCGCTCAATTACGCCCTCGCGCAATTCAAGCTGAAGGCCAGCGGGGCCGCCTACGGTTATGGCTACAACCTGTGCCTGTCCGTGAACAAGACCGCGCCGCCCCAGAAAATCTACCGGCTGATGCGACCGTCCGAGATCGTGCTGCTGGCCGATGCCGCGCAAGTGAACATTTTTCAGCCGCCCGCTTCCCGCGCGAATCCCATGCTGGAGGAGTTTTACTACGTCAGCACCAACCGCAATGAAGCCACGGCCCATTTCCGCCACGCGCAACGGGCGGACGTGGGGCGGGTTGACGGCCACGTGGACAGCGAACGCATGGAGCCGGGTTCGCTGGATCAAAACCTGCCCAGCCAGTTCGTGGGCCGGCTGCGTCCGGAAATCCTCGCGGCCCCGTGAAGCAGGCGCCGGTCACTGGCCGGCGTAATAGGCGTCCACCTTGGCTGCCACATCGCGGTAGCCGATGTCCGCCTCGTAAATCTGTTTGAACTGCTCGATGGCCTCCTCCTTCTTCTCCATCGCTTCGAGCACGGTGCCCAGGTTGTAGATCAAATCCTTCTTCTCGTCGTCGAGCACGAGCTTTTCCTTCAGGGCATTTTGCAGCGTGCGGGCGGCGAGATCATACATTTTCCGCTTCGCGAAACATTGGGCGAGATAGCCCATGGCCGAAATGCGCTTGTGCGGATTGGACTGCGCCTTTTGCAACTCCTGAATGGCCTCGCCGACCTTGCCCGCCTGAAAATACAGCACGCCCATTTCAAAGCGGATGGCCAGATCGGTCGGATACTTTTCAACGCGACGACGGCATTCCTCGAGTTGCATGGTTTGCTTGGTCGCGGCCAGCTCCGCCTGCCGGGCGCTGTATTCGTCCGAAGTCGGATCGAGCTGAGCGATTTGATGATCCAACTGCTTGACCTTGGTGTCGCTGATGGCCTTGTCCAGGGTGGGATCATTGCCCGCGTCGGACGCCTTGAGCTGCTCGTAATACTTCAGCGCCTCGGCAAAACGCTTATTCTGCGTGTATAGCTCGGCCAGCGAACGCATCAACCGCGCGTTGCCCGCATCGGGTCCGGCCAGCCGGGTTTCGTATTCCCGCATCAACCGCTCGGCGTTGTCCTCGGAACGGACGGCGCGCTGTTCCTGCTCCAACTGCGCGGCCTCCTCCTTGTTCTTGAGCATGTCGCGGTAGGAGCTGTTCTCCTGCTCGGCTTTTTCGTAGGCGCCCTCCTTCAATGTGCGCCGGGCCGAGAGATTTTTCAGCGCCTGCGAAACTTCCGGGTCATTGGGCAACTGCCGCTGCAATTCCACGAGCGCGTGTTCCGCCAGGTTGACCTCGCCGATGTCGGCCAGCGTCGTGCCGTATTGAGTGATGATGGCCTTGTCCCGCGGGTGGAGCCGGGCCAGCACTTCGAGCGAGAGCACGGCCGAGCGCGGCATTTCCAGGGCCAGCGCCGCTTCGGCGGCCAGCTTGTGCCCCGCCGTGCTGTTCGGGTCCGCGCTGAGAATTTGCTCGGCAACCTGCAATGCCTCCCCGGCGTTGGCGCGCAGGGCAAGCTGGCCCTTCGCCACGAGCGGCGCGGTGCTGGCGCTGCCCCACATCTTCTTGAACATTCCGCCGCCGTTGCCGGCCTTGCCGACCTGCGCGTGGCGCAGCGCCTTGCGGCAGTCCACGCAACCCGGCGCGTGCCGCAGCACCTGCATGAACAGGTCGATGGCGTAATCGAAGTTGTCCCGCTGCAGTGCCTCCGTTCCCTTGGTGTAAAGCTGGCGCATTTCCCGCGGCAGTCCGTTCAATTCAATCTCAGGCATGAAATCAATTAGCGACAAGTGGCGGGAAAAATCCACTGTAAAGAACGGCGCGACACCGCAAATCCGGCCGCAACAACAAGCAGCCCGGCAGACTTGCGCCTGCCGGGCCCACCTTCAACCAACCACTAACCCAACCAACCACCGACCTCCGCCGCAAACGATTGTGCAGAGCGGCGTGACCATAACACGGCTTTACCTCGCTTGGCTGCAAGAGCGCTGACAAATTGCCTAAATCGCACTACCGCCCAGCGGACCGTCACAGCGCCAAGTTTAACCGCGGCTCAATGTGCATACTGCTGACTCCACGCCTTAATTTGTGCGCCAAAATCGTTGGTGGAGACTCGCTGATAAGCCATCAAAACGTTTGTGAGCGTGTGTTCGTAATCGCGCCGGACAAGACGCGCGAGCGGTGTGCCCTCCAATGTCCTGCTGTGCCCCTGATAATAGCAAATGAGAAACTCTGTGCGATGCGCAATCGTCTCCGGGTCTGAAAACTCCCTCGCAACCAGCTCGGTCGTCTCACATTGATGGGAAATAAACATGGCCGTGACCGTCTGTCTGTAGCTCGTCAGCACCTGCCACCCAAGCAGAACAACTGCGACAAGGAGAACGAGAGCGGCCCAGAACGTGATGCTGTTCTTCCAGTGCATGATTCAATAACCACTAGGCTCCGGGTAAAACACGAATTACAGCCCCATCTTCTGCCACCAGCACGGTGCAATGGTTCCCCGGCGTAAACTCTGGCATGCCAAAATGATAGCCAGACACAAACTGAACATAAACTTCATGATGGCCGGATACATGAGTCACTCGATAGTAGGCATCCACTGCGCGACGTCTCTGCTCCTCCAAATAGTGACGCGCGGCGGCGATAGCGCGCCGCGCTTGCGGTGAAAATGCAGTGTCACGCTCACGCCTCAAGCCACCCAGAACAACAGTCGGCTCGGGAAAAGTCGGTGCAACATCAGCAGCCACGTCGGCTGGGGTGGGTCGCACGTCTTGCCTAGAGGCACAGCCTGAAATAAGCGCAACCAAGAATAGTATGGAAACTAAACTACGCATGGATCATGCAACCACTAGACCAAACTCACATCGCCGCAAAGGTGCACCTCCAACCCCAGCTCGGCAAGGGCTGCGGCCTTGATGCGGCACGCCCGCTGCGCCTGCGCGCGGTTCGGCGCATAAACCACCTGGATGTGGTTGGACTTGTGCCGGGCCATCATCTGGTCGCGCGAAACCCCTTGGGTGACGGCGTGCATGATCGGCCATTGCGGCGTGGTTTCGCGCCAGCGGCGTTCGGTTTCGGCCTCGGGCAGGCGCACCACTTCCGCCACACCCAAATCGCATTGCAGCCGGCCGTCCATGACGAACACCCGGCTCCAAACGATCCAGCCCGGCTTGCTGTTACCTTTCATCGTGCCGCCGCCCAGCCGGAAATACATCGCCGGCTGACGCTCGCTCACCGTGCCCTTCCATTTGCCGATGAAATGCTCGGGCGGCGCGGCGCCGGAAATCAAAAACACCCAGACGTAATCGTCCACGCCGTCGCCCTTGAAATGCCGGCCCCAGCGCAGGTCGTGCAGCGTGTTCTCGGGTGCAAATCCCAGCTCGCGCCACAGTTTGTAGGTCACAAGGCCGTCGAAGCCGGCGCACTCGTCCACTTCGTTGAAATGTGGCAGGGCCTCGCCGGCATACAACAGCCGGCGGCCATCGGCGCTGCGCACCGGCGGCCGGTCCACGTTGTTCAAGGTGCCCTCGACCAGGTCGCTGGCCGGCGCGAGGTCCTTGAGGCCCTGTTGATATTGAATGCCGATGGTGTCGCAGCCGAAATCGTCGGCCAGGCGCAGCGCGGCGACATACATCTTGCACTGCTCCAAAGTCTGACGTTCGGTCAGCTCGGTTTCCTCGTCGCTGCCCCACGCGAATTTCATCCCCTTCTTCAAATACCAGTCGAGCACGGCCCGCGCTTCGGCATCGGAAACGCGCAGCATTTCCGCGTATAGGGTGGACTGGCTGAGGCGTTCCTTGAACACGCCGGTGGGGTTAAGCAGTTCGTCAGGAATGATGGCGTTGAACATGCCCATGCACCCCTCGTCAAAGACGCCCATGATGGCCTTGCGCTGCTTGAAACGGCGCGCGAAGGCCCGGCCCAACTGTTCATCCGCGGGCGGCAGTTTAATGAGCTTCAGACTTTTCACGTGCGTCTGGTCGTGCGTGACGACGCCTTCGGTCAGCCACTGGCGCAGCCCGTTCTTGAAATAATCATCCGTGAATTTTTCGCTCCACAAGGTGCTGTAACGGATGCCCGCCTTGGTCATGGAACCATTGAGATTCAGCATGCCGACCAACCCAGGCCACGTGCCGCTCCAGTTGGCGACGGTGAGGATCGGCCCCTGATGCGTGGAAAGCCCGGGCAGTAGATGATGGCTGTATTGCCAGACCACTTCGGCCACAATGAGCGGCGCCGTGGCGTCCAGCTGCCGGAACACTTCGAGGCCCATTTTCTGGGAATCAATGAAGCCGTGCTGCTTTTTGGCATCATACGGATGAGCCCGGACAACCTTCCAGCCCTCGGCCTTGAGGGCGCGGGTCAGCACCGCCTCCATCCTGGCCTGCTCGGGCCAGCATTTTTGGTTGGCGGACAAGCGCAGGTCGCCGTTGGAGACGAGATAAACATGTTTGGGCGGAAGCTTCACTGGTTTCATGCACCCAGCCTACCGCCGTCCGGGCCGGACGCACCAATCCAAACATTTGGACGTTTGCCAGAATGTCTGGACGAATCACAGATGAGCCGCGCCGCCCGCGGCGTTGACTTGGCGCGGGTTCAAGCCAACTTGGCCGCGTGTCGGCCTTGCAGCTCGAATATCATCAACGCGGCATCCACCTGCCCCGCCTGGGCCTGTGGCTCGATCCGCAGCGCGCTCGCGCCGGCCACGTGTTCGTCAGCCACGCCCACAGCGATCATATCGCCCGGCATGCCGCCTTCATCGCCACGGAACCCACCGCATGGCTGATGCGTCACCGGCTGGGCGGACGGCGGACGGAACGAATCTTCCGCTTTGGCGAAACGGTTTCCCTGACGGGCGAGCACGCCGCCTTTCAACTCACGCTCCTGCCCGCAGGCCACATTCTCGGCAGCGCCATGGCATTCATCGAAGCCGGCGGCGAATCCCTGCTCTACACGGGCGACTTCAAATTGCGTCCCAGCCTGGCCGCCGAAGCCTGCGCGCCCCGGCCGGCGGACCTGCTGGTGATGGAAAGCACTTTCGGCCGCCCGCGCTACGCGTTCCCGGCCGAAGCCGACGTGTGGCGTGAACTGCACGCGTTTTGTCAGTCCGCGCTCGCCGACGGCATCACGCCGGTGTTGCTGGCCTATTCGCTGGGCAAAACGCAGGAACTGCTGGCCGGCCTGCGGGCGACCAGACTGCCCGTGGCGCTTCACAAGGACGCGGCCAAGCTCACGCGCATTTACGAACATTTCGGCCATTCGTTTCCCGCCTACGAAAGCGGTCATGGGGCGAAAGCCGCGGGCAAGGTGCTGATTGCACCGCCGCAAGTGGATCGCCTCGCCTTGCGGCAGGAAGTAGGTCCGCTGCGAACGGCGGTCGTCACCGGTTGGGCCATGGATGCGGGTTGCCGTTATCGTGCCGGCACGGATGCCGCGTTCCCGCTCAGCGATCACGCGGACTTTCCGGACCTGATTGCATTCGTGCGCCGCGTCGCGCCCCGGAAAGTGTTCACCGTGCATGGATTTGCCGCCGACTTTGCGCGCACGTTGCGGGAGCTGGGGTTTGATGCCCAAGCGCTGAGTGAGCCGGAGCAATTGGACCTGCCGTTGGGTGTGCGGTCCCGTGATTTGGCCGGCTACGATGCCTGACCCGGCGGCTGCGCAATGTTTGCGCAGCGATTTTGCGCAACTCCTGCTCGTTCGCAGGGTTACAGTGAACGAATTCTGAACATTTTGCCATTTGGCACGTCAATTGCCCAAGGATCCGCCAAGCAGAAATTGCGGCGCCACGCGTGCGTCGCCTGCCCAAAAAACCAAAGCTACGGAGAACCAATGAAAAAACTCACTCAATGGCTGGCGTTGGCCAGCGTGACCGCCCTCTGCTTGAGCGTCGGCACGGCAGTGGCGCAAGACAACGGCGGCAATCAGGACGGACCCGGAGGCGGCCGGCGCGGCGGCCGGAACTTCGACCCCGCACAATTCCAGCAACGCATGATGGACAACCTGCGGGATCGTCTGGAGGTCAAGGATGATACGGAATGGCAGGCCATCCAGCCGCTCCTGCAAAAGGTCATGGACCTGCGCCGCGACCAGATGGGCGGCGGCATGCGTGCCATGTTTGGCCGCAACCGCGGGGGCGACCAGGGCAACCGTCCGCGTTTCGGTCCCGAACCGAGCGCCGCGGAAACCGCGCTTTCGGACGCGATCGACAACAACGCCTCGAAGGATGATCTGAAGGCCAAGATGGCGGATTTCCGCAAGGCCCGCGATGCCAAGGAAGCCGAACTCAAGGCCGCCCAGGACAACCTGAGGAAAGTGCTCAACACCAAGCAGGAAGCCGTGGCCCTTGAAATGGGGCTCGTCAGCTAATCCGCATTGCATCACCAACGACCGATCAGCGCGCTGACCATGGCACAAACCGATTCCCAGACGACCGCCCTGCCCGAACTGCTGGAAAGCATGCGGGCGGGCCGGCAATTGTCCGAGCCGGATGCCCGGCTGCTGGCCCGGCAGGCCAGCAATGGCTCCGGCGCGCTGATCCGGTCCGAGGAGGACGTCCTGCGCTGGCTGGCGCAGGAATATGACGTCCCGTTCAACACCCTCGAAGGCGTGGAGCCGGACAAACAGGTCCTGTCCCTGTTTCCGGCCCGCATCCTTTTGAAGGAGGAACTCCTCCCCTTGCGCCGCACCGACGCTGGCGTCGAGGTGGCCACCAGCCGCCTGTTCGCCACGCAAGGCTTCGACACGTTGAAGACCATGACCGGGCTCCGCTTGAAGCCCGTGCTGGCCCCGACCGAAGCCATCCAGCGCGAGATGAAACGGCATCTCGGCGTGGGCGCCGACACGATTGATACACTCGACGAAACGGCGCCGTTCGAAGTGGTGGATGAAGATGGCGAAGAGGACACCAACCTCGACAACGCCGCCGAGGACGCGTCGATCATCCGCTTCGTGAACCAGGTGTTGCGCGACGCCATCGAGCTGCGCGCCTCGGACATTCACCTTGAACCGTTCGAGGATGAATTCCGCATCCGTTACCGCATCGACGGCGAATTGCAGGAAGTGCCCGTGCCCGCGCAGTTGAAACGCTTCCAGCCCGCGATCGTTTCACGCGTCAAAATTCTCAGCCATCTCAACATCGCCGAAAAGCGTCTGCCCCAGGACGGACGCATCAAGATCCGCATCGACGAAGCCGAGGTGGACATCCGCGTGTCGGTGATTCCGATGCTGCACGGCGAAGCGGTGGTGATGCGTCTGCTGCGCCAGAACGCGACCCTGCACGGTTTGAACGAACTGGGCATGGCGCCGCGTGAGCTGGACTGCTTCAAGCGCGTGCTGCAACTGCCCCACGGCATCATTCTCGTGACCGGCCCCACCGGCAGCGGCAAAACGTCAACGCTCTACACCGCGCTCGCGGCCATTAACGACGCCGTCCGCAAGATCATCACCATCGAAGATCCGGTGGAATACCAGCTCAAGGGCGTGAACCAGATCCAGGTTTCGGAAAAGGCCGGCCTGACGTTCGCCCGCGGATTGCGCTCCATCCTGCGTCACGATCCCGACGTGGTGCTCATCGGTGAAATCCGCGACGCCGAGACGGCGCAAATCGCGGTGCAGGCTTCGCTCACTGGTCACCTCGTCTTCTCCACCCTGCACACCAACGACGCACCCGGCGCGTTGACCCGCCTCGTGGACATGGGCGTCGAGCCCTACCTCGTGGCGTCCTCACTGGAAGCCGTGCTCGCGCAACGCCTCGTGCGCGTGCTCTGCAAACACTGCAAGGAGGAAGATCATTCACCCGCCGCGGAGGCATTCAAGGCCAAGGTCGGCATCCCGGCGAGCACCGTGATTTATCGCTCGGTTGGCTGCCGCGAATGCCGCAACACCGGCTTCTTCGGCCGCCACGCCATCTTCGAGTGGATGGACACGGACAACGAGATCCGGAAGCTGATTTTGAGCAGCGCTTCGAGCGACGTCATCCGCGAGGCAGCCCATCGTTCCGGCATGAAGACGCTGGCGGAAGACGGCTGGCGGCTGGTTCGCCTGGGCATCACCACGGTCGAGGAAGTATTGAGCGTCACCACCGCCAAGGAAGTGGCCAACACGCAACGCAGCGAAGCGACCGCGAGCTGACCTCATGCCCACCTTCCAATACAAAGCCTTGCAGCCAAACGGCAGCGTGGCCGTCGGCCAGATTGAAGCCGCCGGCCGCCCGGAAGCCTTCCGACAGATGGAAGCGCAGGGACTGCGGCCCATCAATTTGGTGGAATCGCGCAACGGCAATGGCAACGGCAAAGCCGCCGCCGCGCCGCAATTCTCGCTGGGCAGCAAAAAAATCACCCCGCGCGCCCTGGAAAATTTCACCCGCCTGCTGTCGAGTTTGCTGGCGGCCGGCGTGCCCTTGAGCCGCGCACTTGTGATTCTGCACAAGGAAGCCTCCAACCCGGTGGCCGCCGCCAAGTGGAAGGAAATTCACGACCGCGTGGTGGACGGCATGTCGCTCGCCGACGCCATGAGTCAGTCGCCCGATGTTTTTCCGCGCGTGTATGTGGCCATGGTGGAGGCCGGCGAAACGGGCGGCTTCCTGGATGTGGTGCTCTCGCAGATCGCGGACTTTCAGGGCCGCGAAAAGGAACTGCGGGGCAAGGTATTTGCGGCGATGTTTTATCCGGCGATTCTGGCCTGCCTCGCCATCGCCGTGCTGGTGTTCCTGCTGGTGTTCTTCATTCCCAAGTTCATGCCCGTGTTTCAGGGGCTCGGCGGCAACCTGCCGCTCATCACCAAGCTCATCATCGGCGGCAGCGATTTGATCCGGCATTACGGCCTGTTCGTGCTGGTGGGGCTCATCGTGGCCGTCATTTCCTTCCGCACGTGGGCGGTGTCGCCCACGGGCCGGCGTCAGTGGGAAAGCTTGATTCTCAAAACCCCCGTCGTCGGGCCGCTCCTGTCGCAATTCGCCATGGCGCGGTTCTGCCGGATGCTGGGCACGCTGCTCGGCGCCGGCGTGCCGCTGGTCAACTGCCTGAACGTCGCCCGCCGGTCGCTGGGCAACCAGATCCTCGTCGATGCGGTGACGAATTCAATCGAGCGGGTCAAGGAAGGCAAATCGCTCGGCCCCAGCCTGTCCGATTGTCGCTCGCTGTTTTCCGGTCCGGCGTTGGAAATGATCTCCGTCGCCGAGGAAAGCGGCCGCCTGGACCAGGAACTGGTCCGCATCGCCGCCGACACCGAATCCGATCTGGACCGCAACATGAAGACGGCCGTCGCGCTGCTGGAGCCCATGATGCTGTTCATGATCGCCAGTTTCGTCGGCACCATTTTCATCGGGATGCTGCTGCCCGTGTTCGAACTCCAACAACAAATCAAATAACCACCACCAAGTTTATGAAAACACAGATACGCAAACCTCGACTCCATCAGCACGCCTTCACGCTCGTTGAAATGCTGCTGGTGCTCGTGATCATCGGCACCCTGGCCGCCATCGTGGTGCCCAAGCTGGCCGGACGCTCCGAACAGGCCCGCGTGACCGCCGCCCATTCGCAGATCGCCGCCTTCGGCACCGCGCTGGATGCGTTTGAAGTGGACAACGGCTACTACCCCAAGGGCAAGGACGGGCTGAACGACCTTTTGCAACAACCCCGCGACGCGCAAAACTGGAAAGGCCCCTACCTGAAGAGCGACGCCGTTCCCGCGGACCCGTGGGGCAACGCCTACCTTTATGAATGCCCGGGCAAACACAACCCCAGCGGTTATGACTTGTCCTCGGTCGGCCCGGATGGCCGCTCCGGCACGGACGACGACATCGCCAGCTGGAGCGTTGCGGGCGAAAAGAAATAGGTTTCGTGCGCACCACCCCGCACATGACGAATCTGCAGAGGGAAGCGGAGCGAGCAGTTCTCGCTTCGTGGGGCCCTTTGCGGTTGGTGGTTGGTGAGCCGGGGCGCGCCCTCGCGGTGCGCCCCGGCATTGACCCGCGGCCCCGTCGCCGGACGGCGTTCACCCTGCTCGAACTGCTGCTCGTGCTGGCGCTGCTGGCGATGGCCGTGGCCATCGCCGCCCCGGCCCTGTCCCGTTTCTTCCGCGGCCGCGCCCTCGACAACGAGGCGCGCCGCATGCTGGCCCTGACCCGCTACGGCCAGAGCCGCGCCGTGTCCGAGGGCATTCCCATGGTGATGTGGTTCAAGCCCGACGAAGGCACCTACGGCCTCGAGGCCGAGATGACCTACACCGAAACCGACGACAAGGCGGTGGAATATCATCTCGATTCCAACCTGAGCCTGGAACTGGCCCCGGCCACCGGCTTGTCCACCACGCCGTGGAAAATCACCACGCAGATCGCGGGGAACCAGCCAGCCATTCGCTTCACGCCGGACGGTTTCATCGCGGACACCAGTCCGGCGTGGATTCTCCTGAAGGTGGCGCGCGACGATGAGCCGGACTGCGTCTGGCTCGCGCAAACGGAAAACCGCTTGAACTATGAACTGCAAAACACCCAGCCACGCTGACCGGCGACGTTCACGTTCGCGGCGCGCCGACGGCGGGTTCACGCTCGCCGAGGTGCTGGCGGCGTTGCTGTTCATGGCCATTGTCATTCCCGTGGCCGTGGCGGGCCTGCGCATCGCCAACCTCGCGGGCGAAGTGGGCACGCGCAAGGCCGTGGCCGCGCGCATCGCCGAAGCCAAACTGAACGAACTGCTCATCACCGGCCAGATGCAGAAGGGCGCCCTGTCCGGCACCGTCACGGAAAACCGCATCAACTACGGCTGGAACCTGACCGTGGAGTCTTCGGGACTGGATGTGCTCCGGCTGGCCACCATGAAGGTGACCTTTCCGGCCCAGGGCAAGGATTACGACGTCCGCCTGAGCACGCTGGTGGACACGACGCAGTGATGCAGCCATGAACGTTGCCGCGCTTCATTCCCCTTCCCGCCTGTCCGGCGCGCCCCGCCGGCGGCGTGGTGCCGCGGCGCATTTCAGGGCGTTCACGCTGCTCGAGGTGCTGCTCGCGCTCATCGTGCTGGCCATCGTCCTGGTGGTGGTTCATTCAATTTTTTACAGCGCGCTGCAACTCCGCAACAAGGCGGACGCGGCCATCAGCGAAGCGATTCCGTTGCAACACGCCCTCACCGTCATCCGGCGCGATCTGGAGAACGTGACCGTGCCGGGCGGAACCCTCTCGGGCAGCTTTCAAACCACGCTGACCACGGGCTCATCGATGAGTGCCACGCACGCGGGCCAGCAATGCGGCCCGACCCTCTACACCACCGCCGGCACCCTCAACGACAATGATCCGTGGTCGGAGATGCGCAAGGTGACGTATTACCTGATGCCGTCAACCAACGGCTCGGCGGGGCAGGATCTCGTGCGCTCGGTCACCCGCAATCTCCTGCCGGTGTTCCAGGAGGAATACACGGACGAACGGCTCATGAGCAACGTGGACTCCCTCACGTTCCAGTATTACAACGGGTCGCAATGGGTGGACACCTGGGACTCGGCCTCCACCTCCGCCAGCAGCACGACCAGCACCGCGTCCACCAACAGCCTGCCCACGGGCGTGCGCGTGGACCTGACCCTCGTCGTGGACAAGCTGGGCTCCATCGCGCCCAACCCGATCGAAATGGTGGTTCCCATCACCGTGCAAGTCGGCACCAACACCACGGCCAGCACCGGAGGCGTCGAATGAAGATCTCGCTGGCCCAACATCTGAACGGCCACCGGCTCGAACGGCCCTGGTCCGCCCGCTGGTCGCGCCCCGCGCCCGGCCGCGCCGCGCGCGTTCCCGGCGCCTCCCACAACGACGATCGCACCGCCCGGGCCGCCGCCGGGCCGCCGCCCAAGGCCCGGCGCAGCATACGAGGTTCCGCCCTCATCATCGTGCTCTGGATCTGCTTTGGCATCGTGAGCATCGCGCTCTATTTCGCGCAGTCCATGAGCTACGAAATGCGCGCGGCCGACAACCGGCTTTCGGGCCTGCAAGCTGACGAGGCGATTGCCGGCGCCGCCCGCTACGCCAGCAACATTCTGGCGAACCTGCAAATTCCCGGCCTGCCGCCCGACCTCAACTCCTACGAACGCGAAAACGTGGCCGTGGGCGATGCGCGGTTCTGGTTCATCGGCCGCAGCGACGAGCAGACGGCCACGGATGAACCTTCGTTCGGCCTGGTGGACGAGGCGTCCAAACTCAACCTGAACAACGTCACCGCCGCAATGCTGGAGGAGCTTCCCCGCATGACCCCCGAACTGGCCGCGGCCATCATCGACTGGCGCGACGCCGACAGCACCGTGTCCGACGGCGGCGCCGAGGACGACATCTATCAGCGCCTCAACCCGCCGTATCATTGCAAGAACGCGCCGTTTGAATCCATCGACGAGCTGCGGCTCGTTTACGGCATGGACATGGAAACGCTGTTCGGCAACGACGCCAACCTGAACGGCGCCCTCGATCCGAACGAAAATGACGGCGACGTCTCGCCGCCAAACGACGATCGCAACGGGTTGCTGACTCCGGGCCTGCTCGAATACGTCACCGTCTGGAGCCGTGAGCCCGTGAACGCGCACACCAACGTGAACGATCAGCAGGCGCTCGCGACTGTGCTTCAAAACGCCCTTGGCTCCAGCCGCGCCAACCAGATTCTGGCCCAGCTGGGTGGCGGCGGGGCGCCCGGCGGCCCGGGCGGCACCGCGCAATACGGCAACCTGGTCGAGTTCTACCTCGCCAGCCGGATGAGCCGGAATGAATTTGACCAGGTGGCCGACCAGTTGATTGCCACCACGAACACGACGGGCTACGTCGAGGGGTTGGTGAACATCAACACCGCCAGCGAGGCGGTGCTGCAATGCATTCCCGGCATCGGCGTTCAATACGCCTCCACCGTGGTCGCCTACCGGCTCGGCAACGCCACCAGCCTGCAATCCATCGCCTGGCTGGTGGACGTGATCGGCAGCGAAGCGGCCCGCCAGGCCGGGCCGTATGTCACCACGCACAGTTATCAGTTCACCGCCGACATTGCCGCCGTCGGTCACTACGGCCGGGGTTACCGCCGCGTGAAGTATGTCTTTGACGACAGCGACGGTGCCCCCCGCATCGCCTACCGGCAGGACCTGACGCACCTGGGCTGGGCCTTGGGCAAAACCGCACGGGAAGATTTGGAAATCGCGAAAAACAACCCATGAAGTCCTCCTTCAATTTCAACCTCGCGGCGCTGGATCCGCGGCGACGCCAGCCGGGCAGCACGCTGCTCGGCCTGTCCTTCGACGGCAGCCGGCTTGAGGGCGTCGAAGTGCACCGCACGAACGGGAGCGTCGAACTGCGCAAATCCTTTGCGGCAACCCTCACGCTCGATCCGCTGACCAACGCGCCCGAACTGGTCGGCCGGGAAATCCGCAAGGTGCTCGACGAACACGGCATTCGCGAGCGCTGGTGCACCGTCTGCTTTCCCCTGAACTGGGCCCTGACGCTCTCCGTCAAACTGCCCGCGCTGCCGGAGGAGGATCTCGCCAGCTTCCTGCAGGTCGAAGCCGAGCGTGGTTTTCCCTATGGCCAGGACGCGTTGCTGACCGCCACCTCGCGCTGCCGCACGGCGGCCGGCGAAGGCTGGGCGACCCTGATGGGCGTGCCGCGCAGTCACCTGACCCGGCTCGAAACCGTGCTGGCCGCGGCCCAGTTGCGGTCCGCCAGTTTTTCCATCGGCATCACGGCGTTGCAACCGGCCGATGCCGCGGGCGCGGACGGCGTGCTCACGTTGCTGCCGGGCGAAGGCAACATCCGCCTGCAACTCACCGCGGGCGGCGGGATCGCCCTGCTGCGCACCATCGAAGGTGCGTTTGAACCGGCCGGCGGCGAACGCGAACTGCAAACCGACCACGTGCTGCGTGAATTGCGCATCACCCTGGGCCAGTTGGCGCCCGAGCTGCGCGACGCCGTGAAACGCGTCCGGGTGCTGGGCCGGAACGACGACGCCGACGAGCTGGCCGAAGTGATCGGTCCGCGGCTGGCGGCGCAAGGGATCGCCGTGGAGCAGGTCCGCGTGCATGCGCCGGACGATTTTTCAGTCAAGGTGCCGCCAAACACACCGGTCTCCCCGGCTCTGGCGCTGGCCGTGCGCCGTCTGGCGGGCAGCCCGGCGACGCTGGAATTTCTGCCGCCCAAGATCAGCGCATGGCAGCAGTTGAGTTCGAAGTATTCCTCGCCCAAGCTGGTCACCGTGGGCGCCGGCGCCGGCGCCGTGGCCGCGCTGGTGCTGCTGTTGTTCTTCGGCCAGCAGGTGCTGCTGTGGTATTGGGGCCACCGCTGGAGCGCCATTCAGAAGCGGGTTTACCTGCTCGAAGACACGCAGGCCAACATCCGTGAGTTCCGGCCGTGGTATGACGATTCCTACCGTGAGCTGACAATTCTGAAGCGGCTGACCGAATGCTTCCCCGAGGACGGCACGGTTTCCGCCAAGCAGATTGAGATGCGCGACCCGAACAAGCCCGGCGAGCTGTTGAAGGTCACCTGCACCGGCACGGCCCGCAGCCAGAGCGCATTGATTCATGTCACCGACAAGCTCGGCGCCGCCCGGAATGTGGCCAACGTGCACACCGAACAAACCCGCGGAGTTTCCCCCACGGAATTCACCTTCAACTTCGAATGGAGCGAAGGCGCACCATGAACTTTGATCCCAAGAACCGTCAACACGTCCTGCTGCTCGTCGCCGCCATCGTGGTCGGCATCTTTCTCGGCGACCGGCTGGTGCGTGCGCCGTTGTGGAACGCCTGGAAAGCCCGCTCCGTGCGTCTGGCTGATTTGCAGAAGAAGGTGGGCGACGGTGAAATGCTGCTGAAACGCGGCGATTCGCTCCTCGCACGCTGGGACAACATGCGCACCAACGCCCTGCCGGCCGACACCGCCGCGGCGGAGAGCGTGGTCATGCGCGCCTTCAATCGTTGGGCGGATGCCAGCGGCGTCAGCGTCAGCGGCATCCGGCCGCAATGGAAACGGGCCGACGAAGATTACATGACCCTCGAATGCCGCGCCGACATTGCCGGCGACCTCAATGCCATCACGCGCTTCCTTTACGAAATCGAACACGATCCGTTGGGCGTGAAGGTGGACAGCGCCGATCTGGCCACGCGGGACACCGACGGACGGCAAATCACCCTGGGCCTGCAAATCAGCGGCCTGCAACTTTTGAAATCCGCCCGATGAAACCGAAGGGAAACCTCCGCATGATGCACGTTTTCGCCGCGCTGGAAGGCTGGCTGGCCCGCTGGTCCGGCCATGGGTCGTTGCGCCCCGCGCCGGTCCGTGCCACGCCCGCCCGGAATGCACTCCGACCCGACGTATGCGAACTTCTGGTGATGAAGCAAAGCGGTAAGGCAAGGGGCGTATGGATCGTTCTGGCCACCCTGGCGGTCGGCGGGAGTCTTTCGTTGCGCGCCCAACCAGATGGTCCGGCCACCAACGCGACCGCCACGAACGCCATTGCTGCTTCGGCGGCTCACGCCGAGACCAACGGCGACGCGATGCGGGTTCCCGAGCGGACCGCGCCCGCGCCGCACGCTTCCGCCCCCGTCTCGACCACAAGCCGGACGGACTTCGCCGCGTTCCGCGTCATTGCCGAGCACAACATTTTCAACGGCAACCGCTCCGGCCAGCGGATCACCTCCACGCGCAGCGGCTCGTTGCAGCGCACGGTGCGCGTGGATGCCTTTACGCTGGTCGGCACCATGGATTCCAGCAAGGGCTGGCTGGCCTTCTTCGATGGCACCCAGCCGGATTACCACAAGGTGCTCCGGGCCGGCGACTCGATTGCGGGATTCAAGGTGAAAGAGATCATTTATTCCGGCGTCCGCTTCGATGAGAATGGCGCCGAGCTGGCTCTGCGCGTGGGTTCGAGCCTGCGGCGCGAGGACGGCGGCGCGTGGTTTGTCTCGGCGACCAGTGGTTCCTACGCCAGCTCCCGCTCCGGTGAAAGCCAACCAACTCACAACGGCAGCAGTTCAACCACCGTCAGCAGCAGCAGCAGCAGCAGCAGCAACTCCGACGGCGGCGGCCCGCCCAGCGGCGCCATGAGCGATGTTTTAAAACGACTGATGGAAAGAAGAGAAAAGGAATGATTTATGAAAGACTTTAGCCTGAACCAGCTTGTATTGACCGGCGCGCTCGCGCTTGCGCTGAACGCCGCGGCCCAGCCGGCGGAAGAGCCGGAAACCACGCCGCCCACCCCGCCTCCCGCGGAAGAGACCCTGGCGCCCGACCCCGCCGAAATGATTCAGGCGGTGAACACCGTGCTCACCAACCTGCCGACCGACGAGGTGCAACCGCCGGTCAGCAACGAGGACAACGCCAATCCCACGCCGCCGGAAACATTTTCCAAGGAAGGCACCACACCGCCCCGTTTCGTCGCCCCGATGCGGGGCACCAACGGCACGTCCACCACGGACGCGAACACGCTGCCGGAATACAACACGCCGCCGGACAAGGTGGTCAAGGATGGCGAACGCGGCCTGCGCCTGAACTTCCGCGGCGCGCCCCTCGACATGGTGCTCAATTATTTGAGCGACGCCGCCGGGTTCATCATCGTTCCCGAAACGGACATCCACGGCAAAGTGGACGTGTGGAGCAACCAGCCGCTCACCAAGGACGAGGCGGTTGACCTGCTGAACAAGGTGCTCGCCAACGAAGGTTACGCCGTGCTCCGCGACGGCCGCACCCTCACCATTGTGACCCAGGCCGAAGCCAAGAAGCGCGACATCCCGGTCAAGACGGGTTACGAGCCGGCCAACATCCCGAAGGACCAGCAGATCGTGACGCAGATCATTCCGGTGCGCTTCATCAACGCCGTGCAGCTGGCCAAGGATTTGCAGCCGTTGATGCCAACGCAAACGACCATGACCGCCAACGAAGGCGGCAACGCGCTCGTCATCACCGACACGCAGCAGAACATCCACCGGCTTGCCGAAATCATCAAAGCCCTGGACACCACGGTTTCCAGCCTGTCTTCCGTCCGGGTGTTCCCGCTCAAATACGCCGACGCCAAGACCGTGGCCGACATGATCAAGGAGGTGTTTGCCAGCTCGGACACGAGCAGCAATAGCGGCCGCGGCGGCCGCGGCCAGTTCCGCTTCGGCCCGTTTGGCCCGCAAGGCGGCGGCGACAACAACACCGCCAACAGCAGCGGCCGGCCCGGTGCGTCGAAAGTGGTGGCCACTTCGGACGACCGCAGCAACTCGCTCGTCGTGAGCGCGCCGGATGATTTGATGCCCACCATCGAACAGCTCGTGGCTTCCGTGGACACCAATGTCGAAGACGTGACGGAGATCCGGGTGTTCCGGCTGAAAAATGCCGACCCGCAGGAGACGGCCGACCTGCTGACGAGCCTCTTCCCCGATTCCAGCAACACCCAGAACCAGCAGGCTGGCTTCCGCGGCTTCTTCCGCGGGCCGTTCGGCGGGAACAACAACGACAATGCAAGCTCGCAGAGCGACCGCCTGAAAAAGCAAAGCAAGGTGACCGCGGTGCCCGACGCGCGCACGCGCTCCGTGGTGGTCACGGCCGCCCACGACACGATGGAGCAAATCGCCAAAATGCTCACGCAGCTTGACTCGGATCCGGCCCAGAAAAAGAAGGTGTTCGTTTATGAAGTGCAGAACACGGATCCGACCACGGTGCAGCAAACGCTGGAGGATCTGTTCAGCGGCCAGAGCACCACGTCCTCACGCTCCCGCAACACGACGGGCCAGGCGGGCACGCAGTTGAACACGCGCGCCCAGCAGCAGAACCAGAACAACAACCGGAACAACAACAACTCCGGCTTCGGCACCAGTTCGAGCGGCGTTCGTTCCTTCGGCAACTGAAGATCCAATTTAGGAAGCTCATGAAACACATCAAACACGAGACAGGCCTGGCGGCTTTGCGCCGCACGACCCTGGCGCTGGCTGTGGCCGCGGGCCTGGGCACGGCGACCGACCGGCTCGCCGCCCAGGGGGTCTTCGGCAACAATTTCAACCGAAACAACAACCGCTCCGGCAACTCCTCCACGTCGTCGAGCTACCCTTCGAGCACGCAGATGGGCACCGCCACGGTGTCGGTTGACCCCGAAACGCGCCGCGTGTTTGTGGTCACCGACGACGAAACCGCCAAGTATGTCAAGGAGGTCGTCCAGGACCTGGACCGGCCCACGCCACAGGTGCTCATCAAATGTGTCTTCCTCGAGGCCACCTACAGCAAGGACACCGACATTGGCGTGGATGGCACCTACACCCACACCATCAGCGGCAGCAAGGTCAGCGCCTTCAACGGCACGGGCACGGCGTCCAGCGCGTTCGACCTCGCCACGACTGGCGGCCTTTACACCATGCTCGGGCAGGATCTGCAAATCACGCTCGCCGCGCTGGCCAAGGCCGGCAAGACCGAGATCCTGTCGCGTCCCTCGATTCTGGCGCGCAACAACCAGCCCGCCACCATCAGCCTCGGCCAGCAGGTGCCGTTGATCACCAACACGCGGTTCGACAACTTCGGCAACCAGATCAATTCCGTGTCCTACCAGAACGTCGGCATCATCCTGAACGTCACGCCGTTCATCACCTCGGACAACCTGGTGGAAATGATCGTCGCGCCGCAGACCTCGGAACTCGCGGACCGTTCGCAGTGGGTGCAAATCTCCTCCGGCAGCACCAACAACGCCAGCCCCGTCAGCGCGCCCGTCATCAACTCGCGTTCCGCCGACACGGTGGTCGTGGTGCCCGACGGCCAGACCGTGGTCATCGGCGGCCTGATGCAGAGCAAGAAGCTCAGTTCGGAGGAGAAGGTGCCGCTGCTGGGCGACATTCCCCTGCTCGGCCTGCTGTTCCGGCACAAGGTCACCAGCAACGGCAAGACCGAACTCATGATTTTCATGACCCCGCACATCGTGAAGTATCCCTCGGAACTCGCGAACATGACGGCGAACGAACGGGGCAAGAGCCAGGTGCCCGGCAAGGCGTTCAGCGAGGAGGATCTGGACCGCTACCTCGATCAACTGCCCGCCGTCGATGACACGAAAGGCAAGAAATAACCCCGGCGCCATGAGCCCCGTGTTGCCCCCACCCGCATGAGCCACCGCACCCGCCCGGTTTATCTCGTCCTGCTCGCCGTCTGGGTGCTCGTCATTGCGTGGCAGATCGCGGAACACCGCCGCGTGCAACGCAACGCCCGGGTCGCGCTGATCAACCGTGCCAAGGACATTTCCAGCACGGTCGGACTCGTGCTGCGGTCGCAGCGGCATTTCGGCATCATTTCCCAGGATCGTCTCGAATCCGCCCTGGACGCCCTCATCAAGCCCGATGAGTTGAACGGCGTCTCGCTCTTCAACGCGCGCGGCGACGTGGTCGCCTCGGCCGGCACACCCATCGACCTCGAATTGAAGGGGCTCGTGCACACGGGCGAACATTGGGAATCCGGCACCGTCACGCTGATGAACCTCGTTGATCTCGGCACCAACGTGACTGCGGACATCGAAAGTTCCCGGCCGACCATCGTCATTCCCCGCGGCGAGTTTCCCGCGCCGCCGACCAATCGCCCGCCCGGCCGGCCGCCCGAACCGCCGCCCGGCGAAACCAATGAACCGCACCTCGCCGGCGGCCCGGAACGGCCCGGCCCGGAAACCGCCCCGCCACCCGAGCGCGACCGCCGGCGCGGCCGCGACTGGCGCCCGCAATTCGGCCGGCCCTTCTGGATGAGCGAGGAGGAATACAAGTCCGCCATCGAAAAGAAGGGCGTGCACAGCTTTGCCATGGTGCTCTCCACGCAGCCGGTGACCGCCACCATTCAGCAGGACATGTGGCTGCGCATCATCATCAGCGCCTTCGCCGGCATTGCCGTGCTCGGCTTCGGCGTGGCCTGGCGCAACCTGGCCCGCACCTCGGATCTGGAAGTCCGCCTCGTCCGCGCGTCCGAACTCAACGCCCGCCTCAAGGAAATGAACCTGGCCGCCGCCGGCCTCGCGCACGAAACCCGCAATCCGCTCAACATCATCCGCGGCCTCGCCCAGATCATCTCCCGCCAGCAGGACGCCTCCTCCGCCGTGCGCGAAAAGTCGCGCAACATCATCGACGAGGCCGACCGCGTCACGGCGCAGTTGAATGAATTCATCAACTATTCCCGCCCGCGCGAAGTCCGCCGCACCGCGGTCAAGCTGGGCTCCGTGGTGGGCGAAGTGGCCCGCGCGCTGGGCTCTGATCTGGAGGACAAGGCCATCAGGCTGGAACCGGCCGCCGACCTGCCCACCATCGAGGCCGATGAACAACTGCTCCGCCAGGCCGTCTTCAACCTGATCATCAACGCCATTCAAGCGGTCGAGCGCGGCGGCGAAATCCGTGTCACGGCCGAAAAGACGGGGCCGGACGAGGTGCAGATCGACATCCGCGACAACGGCCCCGGCGTGCCGCCCGAACTGCGCACGGAAATCTTCCGCCCCTACGTCACCATGCACCCCGAAGGCACCGGCCTCGGGCTGGCCGTGGTGCAGCAGATTGTCACTGCGCACGGCTGGGAAATCCGCTGCCTGCCCAACGAACCCAAGGGGGCCATTTTCCGCCTGACCCATGTGCGTCTGGCGGGCTGACGGGCGCGTCTGGACACTACCCGGGAGCGGTGGCGGCGTCTCGCCGCCGGGCATCTCCATGCACCGGGACCGTGCCCTGACTCGCAGCCGAGACGGGCTCCGCTATAGCAGTTTCATAAATACTGTAGCCGTCCTGACGGCAGCAGCCCCTCACCCCGTCCCTCTCCCCATCCGATGGGGAGAGGGTGGCCGAAGGCCGGGTGAGGGGCCGGCGAATAACCCGACGGCTACGACATTGTTTAAACCGCTCTAAATAAATGAGGGAAACGCGCTAACCGGAATGGACAGCTGCGCTGGCCGGGCAGAAATACAATACAGGCCGGGCGTGCTCTGGAATGCGATGATTCCAAAGCCGGTTGGAAAACCGGCGCTCCGCAGCCCTGACGTTTTCAGCGGCGGGTGAGCTGCGCCCGGACTGACGCCGGTCGCAATCTGGGCGTGTCTTTCACGTCGTTTTGTGGTTAAACCATGACCATGGCCGCCGCCAATCACAATGCCGCCAAACGCCCGCGCATCCTCATTGTGGATGATGACCCGGGCCAGCGCAGCCTGCTCGACTCCTTTCTGAAAAGTCAGGGCTTTGCAACCAGCGTCGCCGCCTCGGGCGAGCAGGCGCTCGCCGCACTCCGCAGCGAATCCTTTGCGATGATGATTTCGGACGTGCGCATGCCGGGCATTTCCGGCCTGGAAACGCTGCGGCAGGCGCGCCAGGAATTCGCCCGCCTGCCCGTGCTGCTCGTCACCGCCTACGCCGACATTCGCGACGCCGTGCTCGCCATGCGCGATGGCGCGCTGAACTATCTCAGCAAGCCCATCGATCTCGATGAACTGCTCCGCTCCGTCCAGCAGGCAACCGGGCTGGCGCGGGATCAGGCCGTGCGCATCGATGCGCAACGCGAGCTGCCCCCGCACGTCGTCGCGGCCAGCCCGCAGATGCTGTCGCTGTTCCGGGACGTCTCGCTCATTGCCGCCTCCGAAAGCCGGGTCATGATCACCGGCGAAAGCGGCGTCGGCAAAGAAGTCGTGGCCGACGTCATCCACGCCTGGAGCCCGCGCGCCGCAAGTCCGATTGTGAAGGTGAACTGCGCCGCGATTCCCGAAACGCTCCTGGAAGCGGAATTGTTCGGCCACGAAAAGGGCGCGTTCACCGGCGCCGTCGGGCAGCGCATTGGCCGCTTTGAACAGGCGGACGGCGGCACCATCTTTCTCGACGAAATCGCCGAGATGTCCCCTGCTCTGCAAGCCAAGCTGCTGCGCGTGACCCAAAACGGCAGCTTCCAACGCATCGGCTCCAACGCCGAGTTGCGCACCAACACGCGCATTCTTGCCTCCACCAACCGCAAGCTCGAAGACGAGGTGAAAGCCGGCCGGTTCCGCGAGGACCTCTTCTACCGCCTGAACGTGGTTGAGTTTAACCTCCCGCCCTTGCGCGAACGTCCCGAAGACGTGCTGCCGCTGGCCACGCTGTTCATCAACGAATTTTCCCAGGGCAAAGCCCGGCTGTCACCCGCCGTGCTGGATTGCCTCGCCCGATACGCCTGGCCGGGCAATGTGCGCGAACTCCGCAACGCCATGGAACGGGCCGCCCTGCTGAGCCGTGGCGAAATGGTGCTGCCCGAACATCTGCCTACTCGCGTGCAAACCGCGACGGCGAAACCGGCACCGCAAGTGGAACCGGCCGAAGCCCGCCGCTTGGAGGAAATCGAACACGAAGCCATGGTGGACGCGTTGAAACAGCACAACTTCAACCGCACTGAAGCCGCCAAGGCGCTTGGCATCAGCCGCCGCACACTCGTTTACAAACTCCAACGCCTGCGCGAACTGGGCTTTGAAGTGGACGCGCCGTAGGCAGAACCGTTGGAATATCAAACGTGATTATGCGCTCATTGCGCCCCAATTGCGTTTATCCGAGCCGGATTCATTGCTGGAAGCCTTCGGCAACCACACGGTTGGTGGTGATGGCCAGACAGAAATCATCCCCGGCCGCAATGGCGACGACATCGCTCAGGCCGGGAGGCACATCTGTTGTATGGAAATCATTGCATCCCCAAGCGACTACTTTCCCATCGCGTTTGAGCGCGAGACTGAATTCATGCCCCGCGGCGATTGCAATTACATTAGTCAAGGGAAGACCATCAATGACAACCGCACCGTGCGCAGAGTTCGGATAACTCGTGGCGGGCACGCCCGTGGCTTGGCCAAAACGATTGCCTCCCCACCCGAAGACGGTTCCGTCAGATTTTAGAGCGAGACCATGGTTCGAGCCGGCCGCGATGGCGACTATATTGCGGAGGGTGAAGGGGATACTCTCTTCGCTGGTAGTCCATTCTATAACTTCTCCGTTTTCTTTTAGCGCCAAACCGGGCGCATAGGCTTCTCGCCCGGCAGCGATAGCAACAATGTTACTAAGGCCGTGCGGCACATTCCGTGCACCCCAACCCAATACTGTGCCGTCTTTTTTGAGGGCCATACTATAATCAAATCCAGCAGCAACAGCGACGACATTGCTCAATCCAACTGGAACTTTGGCTTGGCTCCCAATTCTCTCTCCCGGCCCATTTCCCCATGCAACGACCGTGCCGTCACCTTTGACTGCAAGGCTGAAATTACATCCTGCGGAAATGGAGACAACATTGCTCAAAACCTGGCCGGCAATCCTTACATACCCGTTAGTTCTGTATGGATATTCCGTCTCAAAACCCACGGCCTCTGCGCTACTGTTCCCACCCCAACCTGCCACCGCGCCGTTGTCTCTGATTGCAAGGCCGTGACTTCTTCCGGCGGCAATGGCCACGGCATTATCCAAAAGCTGGCCGGCAATTGTCACTCTGCCCGTGGCAAAAGAAGTTTCACGAGACGGAACCCCGGTTGCTTGGCCGCTAATGTTATGCCCCCAGCCAACTACTTGACCACGCGGTAAAGCAGCCCAAAGGCTCCGTTGAAATAACGCAAGTGAAATTCCCAATATAATCATGTGAAGCGCTTTCATACTCATTCATCAGGGGTTCACCACACCAAAGTTCTCGTTGACGTGACGCGTCACCGTATGGCCGAATTTTGACACCTTCACGGTTCCATCCTCTGAAAGCGTAAAAACCTGATCCCAAGAGTTTGCGAGGTCATTTGTGTGACCATTGCCAATCTTCCACTTGCCTGGAATGTGCCAGGTAAACCCGCCGTTCGCCCATGTCTGCGCGAACACGGCCGAGCTTGCTCTATCGTAAGAATCAGGTGTCCAGTGATTGTCGTATTCCAATTGAATGTCGAAATGATCCGCCCCCGCTTCGTAATTGTGAGCGCCGGGCGGATGTGCAATGAAATAACCCCAAGCATTTGTGGCAGGCTGCCCGACTTCCATTATTTGAACACGGTAGAACGACACATTCGTCGGCCCAATGTAGGGGCGCAAGTGCATCCCAGCACCCGCATCTCCAATTTCGTAGCGGTATCGTTCAATCACATCTGCATGATCCACTCCGCCTGGCTCCAGCACGCTGAAATCAATCGGGCATTCCTGCCCCTTCACTGTCGCAGTAACCGTGGCGGTGGGGACGCCGTTGCTCGGCGCCGTGAAGGTAATCCCCGTGCCGTTCGTCGCCGACAACCCGCCCGCCGTCGTGCGCCACGCCACGGGTATGTCCGCGGGCAGGGTTGGAAAGCTGAGGTCCACCTCCTCACCCACGCCCACGGTCGTCCGTTGCCGGTCCGCCGGCACCGGCGCGTGACAGATGTTCGTCAGCACATACTTCGTGTGCCTGGGAAGGAACGTGTAAAAGTCCACGCCCGCCACCGTCGGAGTAATCTCCTTGGTCGCCCCGTTGGGCAGCACCCGCCAGAGCAGGCCGTCACTGCCCAACGGCCCCAACTCCCCCATCGTGATGTTCTGCTTCGGAAGCTCCGTTTTGGAAACGCCAGACCACAAGCCCCGCCTGCCACCAACCAGAATCCTGGCAAAAGCCCTGCGAGGCGGATTCATTGGCGGAAGTGTTCGGCAACGGCGCGGTTGGTGGTGATGGCCAGACAGAAGTTGTCGCCCGCAGCTATGGCGACAACGTTGCTCAGGCCTTCCGGAACAGACACAGGGTGAAGTCCGTTATTCATGCATCCCCATGCAACGACGGTGCCGTTGGTCTTCAAAGCGAGGCCATAGCCATTACCTGCAGCAACGGCAACTATGTTGCTTAAAACTTGACCGTCGATGGCCACAATGCCACTTGCACTGTGGGTCTCATTTGTAGTCGCAACGCCTGTCGCTTGGCCCTCGCGATTAAATCCCCAGCCGAAGACGGTGCCGTCTTTCTTGAGTGCAAGATTGTGGTTATATCCCGCAGAAACGGCCACGATATTTGTTGCCGCCATCGGCGTGGTCATTTCACCATTAGATCGCCATTCGACGACTGTGCCGTCATTTTTGAGCGCCAAATCGCGCCCAAACGAACTCCGAGATGCGGCAATCGCGACAACATTACTCAACCCCGCCGGAGAATTCTCCCGGCTGCCGAAACTCGTGATCGTGCCATCCTTTTTGAGCGCCAAGCCATGAGATTCTCCCGCGGCAATCGCCGTTAGATTACTCAATCCAACAGGAACATTTATCTGTCCATTTTTATTATCCCCCCAACCCACTACCGTTCCATCACGCTTGAGGGCCAAATTGAATTGCCACCCCGCCGAGATGGCAGTCACGTCTGTTAACACCTGGCCTCCGATTTTCACGGGACCGGCTGCTCTATGCGGAAACGGTGTTGTATATCCAACTGCCTCTTGGATGATGTTGCCGCCCCAGCCAATGACCGAGCCATCACTTAATAACGCCACGCTGTGTGACATCCCTGCAGCTACTGACACAACATTGTTCAATTCTTGGCCAGCAATCCTCACCACGCCAGTTGCGAAGGGGTTGTCTGTGACAAAGACCACCCCGTTGGAGGCTGGGTATGATGCACTGCCGGTCACCTCCCCAGACACATTAACTCCCCAGCCAACTACTTGGCCCGCTGGCGTGCCCCCAAAGCTTGCTTGCCCTCCAAGCCAGAGAACAATCAGCATATTCGCCTTCTTCAAGGTTTTCATAACGCTCTAGTGGGTGGAGATTTGATTCTCTATCGTCCGTGTCACACTTCGCCCCAGCTTTTGAATCGTCATGGTTCCGTCAGATCCAAGTGTAAATGTCTGGTTCCAACCTGTCATCGAATTCGTAGGGCCACCGGCAATTCTCCACCTGGCTGGAATGTCCCATGGCGCTATGGGCTATATGCACGGTTATCGTGCGCCCCCAACAAACCGTCAACACCTTTCACGTCTGATCGGTCTGAATGCAGAACGGCTAATCCCTTTTATTCAACGAGCATGCAAAGGCCGTCTCCGTGCAGCATTGAGGGGGCGTTTTCACCGAGCGCACGCTCGTTTACAAACTCCAGCGCCTGCGCGAACTGGGCTTTGAAGTGGACGCGCCGTAGGTGAATGAGCGTTAGACGCCAATTCAGCCGCGCTCACCGGGATGGGACTTCGGGTTGTTATTTCGATTTTCAAATGACCAGCCCAAAATCTTCCATTCAATTGCCATAAGTTGGCATGCGAAGCGAATCGTTGACATTGGGAAACCGCAACATGTTTTTTGAAAGCTCTTCGGTTGTTGTTTTCATAAAAAGCTCAACCTTCGGTTTTCTTCTTGATGAAAGTAATCGCGTTGCCGATGACACCAATAATACAGAATACGAGGAGCGGATTTAGGAGTATCGCAAAAAGTTTATGCCCCAAATAGCTTACACCATCGTCCATTCCAAACGCTTGAATTAGTATTATCGTAGGTTCAAGCAATCTCAGATATAAGTATGAAATCCAATCGACCAAACCAGAATGTGAGCTAGGAGCCACCAATGCGTCCAAAATTGCAAAAATGCTCATAACCGCAAACATAGACACTGACAAGGCGACCTGCACCTTGAACGTGAGAGACGAACGGCGTTTTAGTATTCCAGAATTATTCATGTTCTGTTCTCCCTCACGAAGTCGATGGAAAACACAATTACCCCTCCGCCAATCTGTCCTTAAAGATAATACTGCGTGGTGTCACCCTCGGAAAATTGGGACAATCCAAGATAACTGGGATAATTCGGTGACAAGATCGGCTGGACCAATTGCATTACAACGCCTCACTCATTTCTTCAAAAAATCCACCTTCGCGCTCAGCTCGGGCGTGAGGTAGTTGTCCGGATTCAGGATTTGCACCTTGATTTGCAACGTGCCCTTGGCCCGGTTGGCTTCCGGCGCAATCTCCGCCACGACGCCGTCATAGACCCGGTCCGGATAGGCCTCCGGACTGACGCGGCACTTTTGGTTCAACGAGATTTTGGCCAGGTCGGCTTCGTTCATGTCGATTTCCACCTGCAAATCCTTCGGATCGGCCAGGGCGATCAGCGCCGTGCTGGGCCCGCGCGTGCCGCCAAAGCTTTGCGGCGTGACGAGTTCATTCGGGTCCACCAGCTTTTCGAGAATGACGCCGTTGATGGGCGAACGGATGGTGCACCAGCCCACATACGCCCGGGCCACGTCGCGCGCGCCTTCGGCCATGGCCAGCGTGGCCTTGGCGGAATCCACTGCAATGCGCGCATCGTCGAGCGACTGCCGGGATTCGATGTCCGTTTTGGCCAGTTTGCTGATGCGCTCGTAATCGAGTTCCGCCTTGGCCAGCCCGGCCTGCGCGCTGCTGACCTGCCCGGCCGCCTCCTGCAACCGCGCCTTGAATTCGGTGTCGTCCAAGAGCACCACAACCTGTCCGTTGGTGACTGCGTCCCCCTTCTTGACGCCGATCCATTTCACCACGCCCATGAACCGCGGGCTGAGCTCGATCCGCTCGCGGTTGATGATGTAGCCGCTCACCGTGAGGACAACGTCCCCAGCCGGCGCCATGGTGGTATTGGCCATGTTCGTTGTCGCGGCCGGGACGGTTGCGGCATCCGTCGTGGCGCTGGCCAGCACGTCGGTGGTTTCCGTGGTTTTCATGACCCGGCGGCTGTCCGAGACCCGGGGCCAGGCAAAAAACAGGGCCGCGCCGGTCACGGCGAACACCACGAAGAAAATCACCCACACGGGCCGCCGCGGACGCAGTTTCTGGTCGCGGTCGATTTTGAGTTGGTCCAACGGTTCCATGTTCATGAGCGACCCCCAAACAATGCCCAAGCGGACGAGTTCCGCAAGCCGGGCGCGTTCAAACTGACTTGAGCGCGGCGATCACCGGGAGCCGCGCGGCCCGCAGCGCCGGCAGAAAACTGCCCACGATTCCGACGCTGACGGCAAAAATCATCCCCTGCACCAGCAACGGCGGGGTCACCTGAAACTGGAAGATGACCTCGCTGAAGGTATTGAAACTGAGCGTGCCGAAGCGGACGCCAAACGCCACACACAACCACTGCGCCAGCAGCGCCGCAAGACAGCCGAGCACGCCGCCCAGGCCGGCCAGAATCGCCCCTTCGAGATTGAAGCTCGCCAGGATGGTCCGCCGGCGGAAGCCGAGCACGCGCAACGTGCCAATCTCACGGGTTCGCGCGCCGACGCTAGCATACATCGTGTTCATCGCCGCAAAGACGGCGCCGATGGACATGGCGGTGGCCAGCAGCGTGCCCAGCATTTTGATCGGTCCCGCGGTGGCGGTTTGCGCCGCGTAATATTTCGTTTCGAGTTCGGCGCGCAGCGGCATGCGCTTGTCCGATTCAATCCGCCGCATCAGCGCCACCGCGGCGTTGGTGTTCGCCACGCGCGCCAGGACGCTGGAATAATTCTCGCGGTCGAACACGGAGCGCGCCTCGTCCGCGTCCATCCACAATTCCGAGTCGAAGGCCGTGTCGCCGCCGTCGAACCAGCCCACCACCGTCAGCTCGGTGCCACCGGTCTTGAAGGTCTGGCCGATGTCACAATGCGCGAAGCGCCGCGCCATCTTCACGCTGGCGACCGCTTCGCGATGGCCGGGGTTGAACCAGCGGCCCGCGACCAGTTTGACCTGCGGCCGCAGTTGAATGCCCTGGGACGTGATGCCGCGCATGGTGACGTTCGCTTCGCCCGGGGCGTCCCGGCGCGGCAGGCTGATGATCACGGCCAGATCGGCGGACACGATGGGCCGGCCCTGCGCGTCCCGTTCCACCTCCGGCCAATACTGGATGATCTTCAACTGTTCGCGCGACACCTGGCTGCTCGATTCGGCAGTGGAGCCTTTCCGCACGATCATCACGTTGTGGGGGTCGCCGGTGTTCATGCTCGATTTTTCCAGACCGGCCGCCATGGCCTGCATGAGCAGGAACACCGCCACCACCAGGGCCACGCCCAGCACGGTGGCCGCCGTGGCGCGCCAGCGCACCAGCACGCTCTTGAAGTTGTAAGGCAGCGGAATGGGCGACATGACGACGGCGTAGGCCAACCAGGCCAGATAGCCGACCAGGCCCACACCAATGAACAGGAAGAGAAATGCGGCAGCGGAAAGGTGCATGGGTCAATCGAGCGTTTTCAAACCTTCCGCGACACTCATGCGGGCGACGGCCAGACCGGGCATGATGCTGGACACCACGCCCAATGCCGCCGCCACCGCCGCGCCCGTCCCCACGATGCGTGCGGTCACCTCGAAATACGGGAAAAGGCCGTTGGTCAGCTTCGACACGTCGCCAAACGTGTAAAGACAATACGCGCCGCCCACGCCGATCACCGCGCCCGCCATGGCCAGCCCGAAACTTTCCGCGAGAATGAACGCGAACAATTCCCGCCGCCGGTAGCCCAGCGCCTTCAGGATGGCCAGCTCGCGAAACCGTTCCCGAATGGCCATGCTCATCGTGCTGGCTGAAACCAGCAGCAACGTGAACACCACGGCGCTCGAAATCAGCGTGACCAGCAGTTTGATGTTGCCCCACATGGAAATGAAGCTGAGCTGGAAGGCGCGTTCCGTCTCGGCCCGCACCTCGGCCGACGTGTTCTCAAACGCCTTGTTGATGGCGGCAAGGACGCGCGGCATGTCCTCGGCCGATTTGACCTTCAGCCACCACATGCCGACCTCGCCCGTGTCGCCCGTGGCCTCATTCAAATAATCCTGGCGAAACAGCATGTTCCGGTCGTCCGGCGTGCCTGCGTAGATCCCGACGATTTTGAAGTCGAGCGTCACCGGATACACCGTGCTTTCGAGCGTGATCTTGTCGCCCACCTTGAGATGGTATTTGTCGGCGGAGATGCGGCCGATGACGCAGCCGTCGCGCTCCTTCTCAAACGCCGCATACGCCTCGGGATTCATTTTCGCCTCGCCAAAAACCGAGCGCAGCTTCGTGGGGTCCATCGCGAACTGCGCAAAGGTCATGTTCTCCTCGTTCTTGTATTTCCCGCCGAACCAGGTGAACGGCGTGACGGCTTCCACACCGGGAATACGTTCGATGACCGGCCGCTGCCGCGCCGGCAGCAGGTTGGCGATGGAGATTTTGTTGCGGACGGCCACGCGCAATTCGGCCCCCGCCCCTTCCACCGGCAACGTCAGCTCGCGCAGGGCCACCAGCAGCGTCACGAGCAGGAAGAGGCTGACGGCGACGCTCAGGACGGAAAGCAGCGCCCGGCGCTTGTTGCGCAGCGCGTTCTTGATGATGAACGTCTGGAAGTTCATACCCGCGCGGACGGGGTGCCGTCGCCGTTCAACAATTCACCCTTCTCGAGATGGATGCTGCGCGATCCGAAGGCGGCCGCCTTGGGATCGTGCGTCACCATGATGACCGTTTTGCCCGCGTCGCGGCTCAGCGACCGGAGCACTTCGAGGACATCGTGGGCCGAATGCGAATCAAGATTGCCCGTGGGCTCGTCGGCGACCACGAGGCTTGGATCGGTGACCAGCGCCCGCGCAATGGCGACGCGCTGCTCCTGGCCGCCCGAAAGCTGCTTCGGCAGATGGTGCATCCGGTCGCCCAGCCCGACGAGGCCAAGGGCCGTTTCCACACGTTGCCGGCGTTCGCGGCGTCCGAGCCGCGTCAGGAGCAGCGGCAGCTCGACATTTTCAAACGCCGTCAGCACGGGGATCAAATTGAACGTTTGGAAAATGAAGCCGACATTCTGGTTGCGCCAGTCCGCCAGTTGCGATTCATCCAGCCGCGTCACCTCCACGCCCTGGACCGCACACTGGCCGCTGGTCGGCCGGTCAATGCCCGCGATGATGTGCAGCAACGTGGATTTGCCGGAGCCCGAGGGCCCCATCAAGGTCAGGAATTCGCCGCCCGCGATGTCGAGCGAGATGTTGTCCAGCGCCGTCACCTGGATTTCGCCCTGGGCATAAACCTTCGACAGATTGCGAATGGAAACGATGGGGGCCGCGGCCATAAAATTGCCTGCTACTGATAGAGCACGAAGCGCGGCTTGGCAACTGGTGGCAGCAACTTTGTCGCGCCGGCGGCGCACGCTTGAGTCGGTCACCTGCCGGCCGCATAATTGCGCCATGTTCCACCACGCAGCGCCTTCCGCGACAGGCCGCCTTCGGCTCTGTCCGGCCGGCCCCTGGGTGCTGCTGGGGCTCCTGTTATGCCTCACGCCGATTTCGGCGCGCGCCGTCATTCTCTGGAGCGACCGGGAATCCCGCGTCATCCACAAGACGGCGGTCGGCGAAGACATTCTGGGCGGGGCGGTCAAACGGGACGACACGGCCAACGACGCGCTGTTCTTCAAGTTTCATGTGGACCCGCTTTCCGACGTGGCTTCGGAGGAATACTACGCCGGGTTCCAGTTGTATGAAAACGAAGACCCCCGCCTCGGCGTGGGCAACGCCCCCGAAGCCTGGGGCTACTCGGCGTTCAACGCGTCCGAAACCGGCCCGCTCAACAAACGGCCCGGCGAATTCAATTTGAACTCGGCCCATCCCGAGGCGGCCGGCCTGGGCACGTTCAAACCTTACGAACTCCCGCGCCAGAATCACGAGCGCACCATCATCTTCAAGGTGCAATATGTTCCCGGCGGGGACGACTTGATCACCGTGTGGCTGGATCCCGACCTGTCGCATGGGGCGAGCGAGGACAGCCAGCCCGCCGCGCTGACCACGCGCTTCAAGGCACGGGCCTCGTTTGACCAAATCCACCTGTGCCAGGACGGCGGCGGCAACGGCTGGATCTTCAGCGACATGGCCATTGCCACCTCGTTCCGCGACTTTGTCATCGTGCGTTTCTGGCGACCTGGTGGTTCAACACCCTGGCGGCGGTGGCGTTGCTGGCGGCCGTCGTGGTCACCGTGCGGGTGGTCGAGAAGCGCAAGTTCCAGCGCCGCCTGCGGCTGGCCGAACGCGAACGGGCCGTCGAACGCGAACGGGCGCGCATCGCGCAGGATTTACACGACGAACTGGGCTCGTCGCTCACCCGGTTGTCCCTGCTCAGCGACTCGCTCAAGGAGCACAAGCAGGATCCCGAGGCCATCGAGGGCCGCGCCGCCAAGCTCTCCCAGACCGCAACGGAAACCGTGCGCGCGCTGGAAGAAATCGTGTGGGCGCTACGGCCGCGCAGCGACACCCTGCAGAGTCTCGTCGAATACGTCGCGCACTTCGCCAAGGAACTGTTTGAGGGGGACACCGCCCGGTGCCGGCTGGATTTGCCGGATGATTTGCCGGATCGCGCGCTGCCGCCGGACGTGCGGCACAACATTTTTTTGATCGTCAAGGAAGCCCTGACCAACGCGCTCAAACACGCGCACGCCCGGGAGGTTCTGGTGCGTGCCCAGGCTACGGAAACGTCCCTGGCCCTTTCCGTCGAGGACGACGGCGGCGGATTTGATTCAGAGGCGGAGCCTGCGGCGAACAAGCGCAATGGCCTGGGCAACATGCGCCGCCGGGCCGAGACGATTGGCGGACAGCTCACGATTGAAAGCGTCCACCGCCAGGGCACCAAGGTCCGCCTCACTGTCAACTTCCCACCCAAGCCCGTTTGAAACCATGGCCACCAATCCACCCCACCCCAACCGCGATCCCATCAAGGTGGCCCTCGTGGATGATGATGAAGGCATCCGCACCAGCCTCGCGGCGTTGATCCGCCGGGAACCCGCGTTTCGATTGGTGGGCGACTACGCGAACGCCGAAACCGCCGTGAAGGAAATCCCCCAACACCGGCCGGATGTGGTGTTGATGGACATCAATCTGCCGGGGATGAACGGCGTGGAATGCGTTCGCCAGCTCAAGGGCGCCCTGCCCCAGGTCCAGTTTCTCATGCTGACGGTTTATGAAGACAGCGATTCGTTGTTCAACTCGTTGAAGGCGGGCGCGAGCGGTTACCTGCTCAAGCGCACCGCCTCCGAACGCCTGCTCGATGCCATTCGCGACGTCCACGACGGCGGTTCGCCGATGTCGCCGCAACTGGCGCGGCGCGTCGTCATGTTTTTCAACCAGCCGGCCACAACGGAATCCACCATGGCCCGGCTGACCGCCGGCGAACGGGAGTTTCTGGATCAACTGGCCAAGGGTTACGCCTACAAGGAAATCGCCGACCGCATGAACATCAGCATCGACACGGTGCGGAGCTACGTGCGGACGGTTTACGAAAAGCTCCACGTCCACTCGCGCACCGAGGCGGTGGTCAAATACCTGCGCGGCTAGCGCGCTTCAAATAATGTCGTAGCCGACGGGATATTCGCCGACCCCTCACCCGGCCTGCGGCCACCCTCTCCCCATCGGATGGGGAGAGGGACGGGGTGAGGGGTTTCTGCTGCCATTACAGCTTCAGAATTTGTCAAACCGCTCCAAGGCCCGCCAACGTGCGACCCCTCCCGGAAACGGATCGGCGCCGGAGGTTTTCTCCGGCGCCGAAGGAAGCGGCCACCACTTCAAGGCGTCGCCATCGGCTTCACCAGGCGGAAGAACATCTGGTCGCCCGAGAGCGGCCAGTTGGTCGAACTGGTGCCGGCCGACGCCGGGTAATCCAGCCACGTCGCCAGATTCGTCGTGCTTTGCAGCCCGACGCATTTGAGCCCCAGCCAGTCGATGATGATCTTGCCCGGCGCCTGCGGACTGATGCGCAAATATCCAAACATCGGTTCGGCCAGGTTGGCGATCCGGACGGGGTCCGTGCCCGTCCAACTGTCCAGCGGCAGCGTGTAGCTGTTCTGCCCGGGCAACGTCCGGATGTAACGCACGTGATCCTTCGTTGGCGCGGCCTCGTTGTCGGCCCCGTTCATGGAATACTTGTATTGCAGGCGGAGATTGTTCCCCGCCGGAACCGGCAACGTGAGGGTGTAGGTGTCCGAATTGCTCACCCGGCTCATGAGGTAGTTTGTGGCCACGCCGTTGGTGTTGCCCCAGCCCCACCAGCCGAGGAAATCACCATTCAGGTAGATGGTCTGCGAACCGTCGTAGGTCGTCGCGTCCGTGGCCACCGCCCCCTTCATGTCGATGGAAAAGGTGACGAAGTTGGTCTGGTCGATGATGTCGCACGGTTCGACGTCGTTGTAGAACAGCACCGCAAGGGTCTGCGTCGGACTCGTCACGGTGAACTGGCGGTCATTGCCGCCGGTGCTGAGCGGGCTTTCCCAGCCGCTGTTGGGCGCGGTTGCGCTGCTGTTCCAGAACTTGAACTTCTGGCAGCCGCCCAGCGGCCACCACAAATTGACCACGCCACTGTAAATGTTGGTGTTGGCCGCCTGATTGTTGGTCAGCTCCAGCGACAGATCGTAATTGTTGAACTGGCCGCGCGCATAGACGTGGTCGTAGCCGGGCGTAAACCGCCCGAGCGCCGTCTGCACGGACATGTCCACGCTCAACGTGATCTGGTTGGTCGGATCGTTCAACGTGCGGTCCGCCCAGTAATCCGCGGGCGCCGCCATGTCCATGTTCGTGAGCGTCAACTCCCGTGCGTTGCCGCAAATGAACGCAGGCGATTCATCCCCCGGAAACGTGGCCCAATACTTGTATTGCGCCTTGCTGCCCTGGTAGCCGACGATGTCAAACGTGTTGGTGAACACGGACGAGGTGCCCACGCGGAACAGTTGATTCGACGGCGTCACCGTCCAGCCGTTGAAGGTGCCCTTCACGTGCACTTCGTCACTGCTGGGGTCGAAGCTGCTGGGATCGGACGGGCTGACGTTGAAGATGGCGATGGGCACCTCCATGTTCACGCTGAAGAACACGTGGTTCGTCGGCGCCGGAGCCGGGTCGCCCGCCAGCCAGCGGCCGTGCGGCAAATCCAGCCGGAAGGTCACCAGTTGATTGTCATTCGTGGTCGTGACGGACAGATTGCCGTCCTTGCCGAATCCCGGACCGATCGCAACATTCCAGTCCCCGGCCTTCCGGAACTTGAAATCATAGCTGCCCGCCGTCGGAACCACGTAGGCGCCCTCGTAAAGGCCGGCGCCCTGATTCGTCAGCGTCACCACCGGCGTCGTCCAGCCGTTGAACGAGCCCATCACGTCCCAGCCATGGCCCGGGTCCTCATAGCCGACGCGGTCGCTCTGGGGATTCCAGCCATCGTTGCGCACGCCCGGGAACCAGCGGAAGGTGAAATTGCCGTTGGTGTCGTAGAGAGAGCGGACGTTGCTGCCGGGCCAGCTCGAGGACCACGAACCCGGCGTGATTTTCCATTCATGCGCCGCGCCCGGCGTGTGGCCGTAAATGCTCAGAACATAGGAACCATCCCCGTTGTCGGACATTGGATTGGCACCGGGATCCCACGCGGGCGTCTGATAATCTCCCGCCACGTAATAGGACTGGGCCTCGGAGTTGGGCACGCAGGCAACGACGACGGCGGCCGCTGCGAACAGGGTCAATGTGAGTTTCATAGTTTTGCGCTGCACCAAAGAATCAACGCCTGCCGGTGTTGGTGGCTGCACGTGACCGGCGCGGTGACTTTGGGTTACCTGCGCACACTAGGATTGCCCGCCGCAACCGTCCACCGCACGTTTGTGCGGTGACCGCCCGCCGCGCCCGGCGACCACACAAACATGCGGTGGCAGCGCATCGTTGCGAGTGTTAGGGTCGCATCATCCAGCACCTTAATTGCCGGCATCAGACCCGCTGCTCCCAACGTTGCGTCGGCAAGCCGAGCCCGCTGCCAATTGATATGCATTCTGCGAAACAACTCCGGTCCGCCCCGCGGGGCGGCTTTACCCTCATCGAACTCCTGGTGGTCATTGCCATCATCGCCATCCTGGCGGCCATGCTGCTGCCCGCCCTCGGCCGCGCCAAAGCCAAGGCGCAGGGCATCAGCTGCATCAACAACCTGAAACAACTCCAACTCGGCTGGTTCATGTATTCCGGCGACAACGATGACAAGATTGTTTCGACCGGCGGCCAGCAGGTGCTGGTGACAGACCCGAATGATCCCGCGGCCCAGCCGGGCGGCACCAAGGCCAACTGGGTGCTTGGCAACGTGGCCGACACCAATCCGGACCTGATTCGCAAGGGCCTGCTCTACCCGTTTCTGAACAAGCTGGAAGTTTACAAATGCCCCGCCGACCGCAAGCTCGGCACCAGCGGCCAGCCCACGCTCCGCAGCATGTCCATGAACGCCTGGATGAATCCGCTCAACACCGAAGGGCTGCTCGACGGAGTCAGCTACACCATCTTTCGCAAGCAAGCCAACCTCCGCAAACCATCGGAAATCTGGGTGACCATTGATGAAAATCCGGAAACGATCAACGACGGCTGGTTTCTGGTGCGACCGCAAACGCCGTCCCAATGGCGCGACATTCCCGCTTCCTATCACAACAACGCCGGCGGCCTTTCGTTCGCCGACGGTCACGCCGAAATCAAACGCTGGACCGACAGCGGCGTCCTCCACAATCCCGTGGTCGGCATGCGCAAGGACGGCAGTTCGTCCGACCTGACCTGGCTCCAGGAACGCACCACCACGCCGCCTTGAGGCCGCCGCTCCGGGACGTCTTGTGATTTGGGTCATGCCTCAACGTTCCGCCACCGCCCGGCGCCCTGCCGCACAAAGATGCGGTAGCCGTGCGCCGCGGGCTGCCGTTTAATGGCCGCGCTTCCCCCATAACCGGTGAACGTCAATTCCATGATTCGCAAAATGTCGCTTGGGCTGGCCGCGTTGCTGCTGGCCATCGCCGCCCTCGGCCAGAACAACCTCGCGCAGCCGGCCGCCCGACCGGCCCCCGCCTGGCTGCGCAGCGGCGTCGTGTATGAAATTTTTCCGCGCAACTTTTCGGCCACCGGCGATTTCAACGGCATCACGGCGCGGCTCGATGAACTGCGCGACCTGGGCGTCAACGTCCTCTGGTTGATGCCCATTCACCCAATTGGCGAACAGCAACGCAAAGGCACGCTGGGCAGCCCCTACGCGGTGAAGGATTACTACGCCATCAACCCCGACTACGGCACCACGAATGACTTCCGCCGCCTGGTCACCGAAGCGCACCGGCGCAAGCTGAAGGTCATCCTGGATCTCGTCGCCAACCACACCGCGTGGGACAGCGTGATGATGCAGCACCGGGACTTTTACAAGCAGGACGCCCAGGGCCACATTCTGCCGCCGGTGCCGGAATGGAGCGACGTGGCGGGCCTGAACTACGCCAGCCCCGAACTGCGGCAATACATGATCCGCATGCTCACCTATTGGGTGCGGGACTTTGGCGTCGATGGTTTTCGCTGCGACGTGGCCTACATGGTGCCGACGGACTTTTGGGAACAGGCGCGCACCGCGCTCGAACAGGTGAAGCCCGACATCATGCTGCTCGCCGAGGCCAGCAAGCCGGAACTCCTGCTCAAGGCCTTCGACGCCGATTATTCCTGGCCGTTGCACGCCACGCTCAACCGCGTGTTGATCGAGGGCGCGCCCGCGTCGCAATTTGAGGCCTGCTGGGAACAGGACCGCCGCGAATTTCCCCCGGGTGCGCTGCACTTGCGCATCTCGGACAACCACGACGAAGCCCGTGCCGTGGCCCGCTTTGGCATCCGCGGCGCGCTGGCGGCCGAAGTGCTCATGCTCACGCTGGACGGCGTCCCCCTGCTCTACAACGGCATGGAAGTCGGCGACGCCACCGAATCGGGCGACCCGGCCTTGTTTGAAAAGATGCCCATCTTCTGGCGGCCCAAGGAGCGTCCGCCCTTGCGCGACATTTACCGCGGCCTCATCCAGTTGCGCCGGAGCCATGCCGCGTTTCAAAACGACCGCGTGGTCTGGCTCCGCAATTCCGCCGAGACCAGCGTGGTCACCTTTGAACGCGCCGACGGCCGCGAGCAATTCATCGTGGTGATCAACTTCTCCAACCGTCCGGTCACCGCAACGGTCCAGGCGCCGGCCGAAAGAGATTATGCGCCCGTAAAAATCGCCGGTCAGGCGGACAAGCCCGACGACTCGTTTCCGCAACTTCACCTTGGCCCCTTCGAATGGCGGCTCTATCGTAACACCCCCTCCCAGGAAGCCCGGCGCTGACGCGGTAACCAAACCTGCAGGCTTACCACTTAACTCAGTCCCTCGTCCCCGGAGCGCCGACGTCCTCGTCGGCTTTAACCAAACGAACAGCCGGGTTGGTTGGATAAAATGACAATCCGGGCGCATCTTGTAATTTGAACCTCCAAAGCCGGTCTGGAAACCGGCGCTCCGCCTGAATGGGAGCGCGCGGGGCGCGAAGCGTCAGCCGCAACGGGTCGCAGGCAGAAAGATCATCCAGATTTTCCGGGACGGTCGTCGGTGTTCGGGAGTGCTGCGGCTGGGGACGGCCGCGCTCCGCCAGTTCAGAAGCGCAAGGCGCAAAAATCAGGATTGCGGAATCTCCCACCATCGCATCGCGAGCGTGGCCACGCCCCCGGAGCGCCGACGGCCACGTCGGCTTTAACCAAACGAAAGGCCGGGTTGGTTGGATGGAATCGTGAACCGGGCGGGCACTGGAATTTGAACGTCCAAAGCCGGTCTGAAGACCGGCGCTCCGGTTCATGAAAAAGGTGGCCGGAGGCCGGATGAGGGGCTGGGGAGACGGCGAAGGATGGCGGAATTTCCCGCAGTGCCCAATGGCTGGATGCCCCACGGTGACGCGAAGAGCGCGTGCGGCGACGGGCACTTCTTCACGTCCCCGGGGACATGCAAGTCGCGCCGGAAATGCCCCGGGTGAATGGCGCGAATGCAGCGGACCCCAAAAACTCAAGTTTGTCCGGATTGAACGGCAACGGGAGCGTTGTAACTTGCCGTGCCTGGTTGGAAACAACGCGGAAGACGTTATGAAACTCAAACTCAATCTTGTCAGCGGCAACCGTTGGAAGCCGCTTCCGACCACCAGTGCCGTCCGCACTTTGGCCGGAGCCGGTGGCACCACGACAACTTCAACCCACGCGCAGCCCGGCACGCGCCGCATCCTGGTGGTGGATGACGACGCCGTCGTGCGCAAGACCACCGAAATGAAATTGCGCGCCGAAGGTTACGACGTCATCACGGCCGAGGACGGCCCGTCCGCCCTCGCCGCCACGCGCATCCAACGCCCCGACCTGATTCTGCTCGATCTCGAATTCCCGCCGGATCCAACCATGACCTGGGACGGATTCCGCCTCATGGAATGGCTGCAACGCGCCGAACCGCGGCCCATCCCGGTGATCCTTTTTACCGGCTGCCAGGACAAGGACCTCTCCGAACGTGCGGCGCTCGCCGGAGCCACGGGCTTTTTCCAAAAGCCCCTGCTGTTCGGACCGCTGTTCGCGCTGATTCAATGGCAGCTCAACGGCAAATCATCCGGCCGGGAACAATCCTCGCCCGGCGCGGCCTGAATCACATCGCCGGAACAAATTTGACATCGACCGGTGCCCCGACGGAACGCACCTGCTGTGTCGGCTCAAGGTGTCCCGAAGTTGCAGCAACGCGGAAGACCGTGACCGTTGCCGATTTCTGGTTCGCCACAATCAGCCACCGGCCGGAGGGATCGAGCCCCATGCCGCGCGGCACCTCGCCGCCGCTGTCCACATCCGTCTCCCAACTCAGCCGCCCGTCTGCCGGCGCCACGCGCAGCACCGCTATCCGGTTCAATCCCCGCACTGATGCGTAAATAAACCGGCCGTCCGGACGAACGATGATTTCCGCGCCCGTAAACGCATCCGCATGTTTCACCCCGGGCGGCAGCAGGGAAAGGGTCTGGCGCAGTGCCAGCGTTCCCGTGGCCGCCTGCCACGCAAAGACCGTCACGGTGCAGGCCATTTCGTTGATGACGTAGGCGGTTTTGCCGTCTGGACTGAACGCGATGTGCCGCGGACCGGAACCGGGCGGCACGGCGGCGAAGGCCGGTTCGTTGGGTGTCAATGCGCCATCGGCCGCATTGATGCCGTAAACGCGCACCTCATCCGTTCCCAGATCGCACGCGAGGACGAACTGTCCACCCGGCGCCGTCACCGCCGCATGCACATGCGGCCCCGCCTGTCGCCGCTCGTTCACGCTGTGCCCGTGATGCTGCACCACGGTGCCCGCGCGCAATCGCCCGTCCGCCGCGACATGAAAGGATTTGAGGCTTCCGCTGTTGTAGTTCGCCACCAGCACAACCCGGCCGGCGGCATCCACGCTCACATGACACGGCCCCACGCCGCCCGAAGATTCCTGCTCGCGCAACGTAAGCCGGCCCGTGTGCTGGTCCACCGCGAACACGCTGACCGCGCCATTCGTGGACTCCGCCCGCGTGGCCGCGTAAAGCCAGTGGCCATTGGGTGAGACGGCCAGGAAGTTGGGATTCGGCACGGCCGCTGCGAGTTCGGGTGCGGAAAGCGCACCCGTGGTGCCATCCAGTTTGGCGACGTAGATGCCGCGGCTCAGGGCATTGGTAAACGTCCCGAAATACACCCACGCATCGCGCGCCCAGACACCCGGCGCACCGCTCAAGGCGACCGCCACCA
>DASTWL010000074.1 GCA_035765895.1 Verrucomicrobiia bacterium
CCATACTGGACGAAGATGGCGAAGTGCTTGCCGAGGTTGAGCGAAGTGTGCTGGTCCAGCAGCCATTGGCCGCGCGGATCGAACTTGATCACCAGCGCGAACCCGCCCAGCGCATTGACGACCGCAGCGCTGGCCACCTGGTCCTCCGTCAGCAACGGCGAATCATCCACGCGCAGCTTGATGGTGGGTTTTTTGAACATGGAAATCTCGCGGGTGAACGCCGAATTGTCCGTGGCCTCGGCGTGCACGCGGAGCACCGTTGCCTCGACCTTGTCCTTCTTGGCGGTCTGGCAGCCGCCGGCCAGCACCGCCAGCAGGACGCCCAGCAAATAGAGATTGAATCGTGCGATGCGCATATCCATAGTGGCGCTACACAAACGGAACAACCCCCGGATGTAAAGTTTGATATGGGAAAGCAAAGCAACAAGGTTCAAAAACGTCGTCGCCGCGAGGCCTACTTGAAACGGAAAAAAGCCGCCAAAAAGTCCAAGCCCGCAGGGAAGGCTGCCAAGAGCTGACCACCCTTTCACCACACGAGCCGCCCAAACCGGGCGGCTTTTTGCTTTTTTACGGCACCCACTTGACCCGGTGGCGACGGCCTGTCCCCATTGCCAGGCGGCGGTGCGATTGAGGTGGCGGGAGAATCTAAAAATGTCCTGCTTCTTTTGCGCGGGGCACAGGCAAGGCCAGTGGGAAACTGTCGGGTTGGGGATTTGTTGGAGCACTTGAATCTGGCTTCCCTCCAGCGCTGCCAGTTCGGGACGGCATTGAGCGACGCAGCATGGCGCGAGTTTGTGCTTTCCCCGTGGATTCAGGGGGCAAACGGGAACATCGGCTGGCGGCGGGAATTGTGGGAATGGCTGGCGCCGCGCGTGCGCCGCGAGACGAGTGTTGCCGCCGCCGCGCAGATTGTGGCGCGGGAGCTACGGCTGAGGATTTGCTTGAAGCCGCAGACTTCAAGCTTGCACATCGTTGCCGGCCTGCTGGGCTTCCGGCCAGACGGATTGTTCGCATTGGGGTCCGTTGCGGGTGGCCGCGCTTCGTTCCGCCGGCGTTCCCGCCAAACTGGACGCTGCTGGCGACGCCCAGATTTTCGATTCTGGCAAATGGGAAAAAGTTTCCCCCGCGTTCAGTGGGTCTCTTTGAATCATGCGCGGCGCCAGACTTTCGGCTTCCAAAGCACAAGGCAAGTTGTTCACCGCTTTTTTGCCGGCTGTGGATGACTGGTGAACAGCGTGGCAATAACCGGCCGTGACGGGTGTTTTCATGCGGAAAACCGCGGTTTGTTGGGGAAAGCTCAGGGGCCGTTTGGTGAACAACCCGGTGGACAACAATTCGTTGGCGGCGGCGTGTTCCGTGGTAATCTGTCACCAGTTCATTGAAAGAACTGAAACGGTTGGCCGGTGAAAAAATTGTCGGCGGTCGTTTCAAGGATACGCCCGGGTGACCGGGGAAAGGTTGGGTCAGGCTGGTTGGCGCAACCCTTCGAAGGCAGATTGAAACACATCAGGCCGGAGAGGCAGAATTCACCAGTTCCTCTGGCGGTGTTCGCGCACCGTCAGGCAAACGCGAAACAGGAACTTGGCAGCCAGGGGCGATGAGAAACCGCTCCGAGTTGAGTCAAGTAACCCAGGTTGGTTTCAGACTTGGGTGAATCGCAGTTACCCAGAGGGTAGTGGTTGCTACTGTGCACCAGCACGGACGGATGACTCTGGCGGCCCGGAGAGATCGGGGTCAGCCAAACGAAAGACGCCGAAAGGCGGGACAAACTGAGCATCCGCACCGGGAAGGACACGGAGTCGCGGCAAGACTCGTGAAAAACTTCCGGACGTCGGCGATGTTAAAAACGGCACCGCCGGACTGTGAGGCGAAGGCAACCTGAGAGTTAAGAGGCGAGACCCGTGGCTTGGGGCCAACGCACCGCCAAAAGCGGTGGCCGTCCTCAGGCTAAGTGGTCAAGACGCGCAACGAGTCGCAGACGTGTCTTGATCTGGTTCGCAGGCCGGTGGCGCAACCACCAGTCAAAGCGAGCTGAAAAGCTTCACTCGAAATCCAGTTGCGGCGACGCGCTGGACGGCCCTGCTACGAGGCCGGAGACTCCGCTTGCCGTGGAGAATAGCGTCGGGAAGCTGGCAGCCCCGGAGGCGCCTAATGCCAGCATGGGAAAGAGAGCATGGCGAACTCCCATCCCCCACTTTGGTCCCCGTTCGGCCGCAAGGCCGGGCGGGGATCTTTGTTTTTAAACGTGAAAATAGTAGTTGCGCTCAACTCACTTTGCGCCTATCTGTTGGCGCGTCGAAGGATTGGTTGGCTGTGACGGGGTGTTTGACGGGTCACAGTGGCTTCACAAAGTTCATTATTTCAGCCTCTTAGGGCTTTTCTGGATTCCTTTGGCGCATCGTTTTTATGAGCAACGCGAACAATAATTCGCCCACCGACCTGGGTTCTGGGTATCTCGAAATCTCCGAGAAGGGATTTGGCTTTCTGCGCACCGCGCAAAACCATTACCACCCCAAGCCGACCGACATTTTCGTCACGCCCGATACCATCAAACGTAATTTTCTGCGGGAAGGCGCGCACATCGAAGGCGCCACCCAGCCGCCCCACCGCGGCACCAGCCCGCAACTGCGTTCCGTGCTCAAGGTCAACGGCATGCCCTTCGAGGAATACGTCAAAGCCGTCCGGTTCGAGAACCTGACGACGATCGACCCGATCGAAAAGTTCAAGCTTGAGACCACCCCGGACGCGTTGGAAACGCGCATCATTGACCTCGTCACGCCCATCGGCAAGGGCACGCGCGGCCTGATTGTCGCCCCGCCGCGCACGGGCAAAACCACCGTGCTCAAGCAAATCTGCAATGCCATCACCACCAATCATCCGGACGTTCACTGTCTGGTGCTGCTCATTGACGAGCGGCCCGAGGAAGTCACCGACTTTCAACGCTCGGTGAAGGCCGAAGTGGTGGCCTCTTCAAACGACCAGGACATCGACACGCACGTCCGCCTTTCGCGTTTCATGATCGAGCGCTGCCGCCGGATGGTGGAGGCGGGCAAGGACGTCTTTGTGCTGTTGGATTCGCTCACCCGGGTGGCCCGCGCCTATAACAGCGCGCACGGCGGCTCAGGCCGCACGATGACCGGTGGCGTGGACGCCCGTGCGCTCGAAATCCCGCGCAAGATGTTTGCCTCCGCCCGCAAGATCGAGCATGGCGGCTCGCTCACCATCATTGCCACCGCGCTGGTGGACACCGGTTCGCGCATGGACGAGCTGATTTTTCAGGAATTCAAGGGCACGGGCAACATGGAGATCATTCTCGACCGGAAACTTTCCGACCGGCGTTTGTTCCCGGCGCTCGACATTCCGCGCAGCGGCACGCGCAAGGAGGAGAAGCTGTTCCCGGCGAAGAATCTCGATGCGATTCGCAAGCTGCGCCGCATGATGGTGGACTTGAACCCCATCGAGGCGATGGAAACGCTCCAAAACGCCTGCCGGAAATACAAAACCAACGACGAATTGCTCGCGCAATTGAAGTAAACGCCGGTGAGGGCGCCGGTCCCTGACCGGGTGCTCCGGAGCCGTGTCCGCCATGCCGCGCCAACTGAAGTCCGCTCCGCCCGCCGTCCTTCACACCCGTCCGCCGCTGGACCGCATGCTGCGCATCCATCAGGCGATTCAGGCGGGCAAATACCCCAATGCCAGCACGCTGGCCGCGGCCATTGAGGTGGTTCCGAAAACCATCCACCGCGACATCGCCTTCATGCGCGACCGGCTGGATTTGCCCATCGAGTTTGACGCGCAGCGCAACGGCTATCATTACACGGCCGAGGTGGGCTCCTTTCCGTCGCTGCAACTGACCGAGGGCGAGCTGTTCGCATTGTGCGTGGCGGAAAAGGCGCTGGAGCAGTATCGCGGCACCAGCTTTGAGAAGCCGCTGCTTTCCGCCCTGCGCAAGATGGAACAGTCGCTGCCCGACACCATTTCCATCAATCTGGGCGAGCTTGGCGAGGCCATCTCCTTTCGCACCCGGGCCGAGCCCATCCTGAACCTTGAAATTTTTGACGCGCTGGCGAAGGCCACTGCGCAACGCCAGCAGCTCGAACTCGATTACCGCAAGGCCGGCTCAACCGGACCGGAAAAGCGCATTGTCGATCCGTATCACCTCGCGAACATCAACGGCGAATGGTTCCTCTTTGCCTTCGATCACCTGCGGCGCGACATCCGGACGTTCGTTCCCGCGCGCATCAAGTCGGTCAGGCAAACCGGCCAGCGTTTCCAGCGTCCGCAGGGCTTCTCGCTGGAGCGGCGGCTGCGCGACAGCTTCGGCGTTCATTCCGGCGAAGGCCGGTATGAAATCGTGCTGCGTTTTGCGGCGCAGGTGGCCGATTACATTCGTGAAAAGCGCTGGCACGATTCCCAGCAGCTGCGCGAACTCAAGGACGGCGGCGTCGAATTACGGTTGAAGCTTTCCAGTCTCGCGGAAGTGGAGCGGTGGGTGCTCAGTTGGGGCGGGAATGTCCGCGTCATGCAGCCGTCGGAACTGCGTGAATCCGTTCAGCGCGCCGCCCGCCAAATCCTCGAAGCCTGACCGCGGCGTGCTCCATCTTGGGCACGTTGTTCAGTTCGCCGCAGGTCCAAACTCCTGGCAACCGTCCGCCGAAACAAGGCCGGGACCGCTTTCCTTTTGATTTCCGCCGGTTTGTCGTAAAGGAGCGGGCTGGGGGCATTAACCGTAAAATTGGCATGTGAAGCGCTTTGCTTCCGGCAAGGAGCGACGTATGAACCATCCCGAATTATCACCCGCTAATGACGCTTCGGCCGCATTGGGCGCCACGCCTTCTCCGTCCCCTGGCCCCGTTCAAGTCTGGCTGGTGGATGACCATGCCACCCTGCGCACGTTGATTGCCGAATCGCTGGAACGCCAGGGCGGCATCGTCTGCACCCGGCAGTTCGATTCACCCAATGCCTTGTTGAGCGCCCTTGCCAGCCGGCTGGGTCCCGACGTCATCCTGCTCGACGTTCAAATGGGCGAGCTCAGCGGGCTCGATGCCATTCCCGCCATCAAGTCGCTGTCCCGTTCAACCCGCGTGTTGATGCTGACCACTTACTACGATTACGAGTCGCATCAGGTGGCCATGGACGCGGGGGCTTCAGACTTCCTGTTGAAAACGTATCCGGTGGAACGGATCGCGCAGTCGGTGTGTTGCCGCGCGGCGGCCAATGAACCGTTGCGCCGGCTGACGGGCCGTTCATTGCATCAGCGCCGCAAGGTTGGACGCTGTCAACCGCCCGGGCACGGCAGCTTGGACGCGGACCTGCCGCCCGCTCCGCGCGCAGAGGCCGCCCGCCGGATCAGACCGGGCGCGTTGTTCAATTGGCTGGGGAAGTTGAAAAAGGTTTAGGTGCGCGCCCGCTGCATCCACGCGCAAATCAAATCCGCGGAAGCTTCCGGAGCTGTGCTCAGCACATTGTGATCGGCCCGGCACAGGACCCGGCCGGCTTGAAATCCCGGACAACGATGTTTGAGCCAGTGCCGGACCTGCGGCGCGGGAACGATCGGATCCACCAGGCCGGCGAGGTGAAACACAGACAACGTGCATTGCGCCGCGATTGGCCGCACGTCCTCCTGGGCCACCAGTCCGTAGCGGTGTTCCATGGCTTTGAAATCGTCCGGATGCAATCGGCGGGCGATGAATTCAGCAATGCTGGCGGCCGCGTCCGCATCCGGCCGTTCCCGCCATTTTGCATACGCCCCGTAAGCGCGCAGCAACATCCGCCAAACCTCCATGGGAATGGTTTGATGGAGCGAACGTAAAAACAACGCGCCCCACGGCCAGGGATGTTTGACAAAGCCGCCCGCTAGGATGAGGCCTTGGATCTTCAGCTGCGACGCGTTGCGCTGCTGACGGCCGACCAGTTCCCAGGCGGGCTGGGAGCCAAACGATTCCCCGAGCAGCCAGCCCGCGGTGACGCCGTGTTCCAGCAGGGCGCACTCGACCGCCTTGGCGTAATCAGTCAATGACCAAACGCGGGTGCGCGGATAGGTGATTTCAACCAACCGCCGCCGGCTCGCCAGCGCCTTGCGGAAGCGTGTAATCAGCGTCCAATCTCCGTGAATTCCGGGCAGGTAGATGAGCGTGGGCAGGGTGGCCGGGCCGTGCGAGCGCACTACAACCGCCGTGTCAGACGGAGCGGACATCAATCGGCGGGCGCGGTCCAGCGTCGGAACAGCCAGCCGATCCCGATGCCGACGAACGTGGGGGGCAACGAGAGGACGCCGATCAAGGCGAGCGCGAGCGGCCACAGGTTGTTTGACGTCGGATCCTTCAGCCAATCCGGAATCATGGACGCCAGGCAGCCGCCTTGAACTCCCGCCTCGAAAACCAAGGCCCACCGCCATGCTCGTCGTGGAAAAACGCCTCCGAGCAACAGGCCGACGAAGAGGCCGGTGACCGGCCAATACTGAAAAATGCGCGGACTGTCGCCGGTGAAATGGAAGCCGAAAGCGCCGACGGCCAGTCCGGCGCCCAGGGAAAGCGTTGCGGGAAGCCAGACCTTGGATGAGTCAGATTGCATCAGCGGTGGCGTAAACGTGGTTCAGATGAGTTGCGTGAGTTCGCGATGGTTCACCTTGCCGGTGCCGAGCTTGGGAATCTCGTTCACGAACTTGAGTTCGCGCGGCACGGCGAGATTGCTCAGGCCGGCGGTCTTGATGGCGGCTCGAATTTTATCCAGCGTCAGGCGCGGTTCGTTGCTGACCGCGATGAGTCGCTCGCCCTTGTCCTCGTCCGGCTTGGCGACCACCGCGATGGCGAACCGCAATCCGTATTGGGGAAACGCTCCCGCCAGCGCCTCTTCCACCGCGGTGAGGCTGACCATTTCGCCACTGACTTTGGCGAAACGTTTCAACCGGCCGCGAATGTGAATGAAATGATCCTCGTCCACGTGCACGATGTCGCCGGTGTCATACCAGCCGCCCAGTGCCTGGAACTTCGCGTTGGCCTCGGGATTCAGGTAACCCTTCATCACGTTCGGCCCGCGCACCAGCAGGCGTCCGCCTTCCGTGACGCCGGGCACGGGTTCCAGCTTCCAGTTCATGCCCGGCAGCAATTCGCCGGCGCTGCCTGGACGCGGGTTGAGCGGCACGTTGACGCTGACGCACGGGCTGCATTCGGTGGCGCCGTAACCTTCGAGCACGCGGATGCCGAAGCGCTCGTTCCAGATGCGCACCGTGTTCTCCTGCAATTTTTCCGCACCCGCGAACAGGTAGCGGATGCTGCGGAAGTCGTAAGGATGCGCCTTGCGCGCGTAGCCGGCGAGGAACGTGTTCGTGGCGAGAAACACGGTGGCGTTCTTGTCGTAAAGCACCGTGGGGACGACCCGATAATGCAGCGGCGAGGGGTAAATGAACAGATACGAGCCGCGCGTCAGCGGCAGCAACGTCCCGACGGTCAGGCCGAAGCTGTGGAACATTGGCAGCGTGGTGAAGAAGCGGTCCGTGCTTTGCAAGTCGCAGACGGCGCACATCTGCCGGATGTTGGCGAGCACGTTCCGATGCGAGAGTTCCACCCCCTTGGGCACGCCCTCCGAGCCGCTGGTGAACAACACCACGGCCGTGTCGTTGGTTTGCGCTGTCGAGCGCAGGTTGCGGGCGGGGGCCAGCCGGCTGCGCAACCACGCGGCGAATTTCGCCCCGCCGCCAATGTTTTTCCACACGTCCTCGAGGTAATGCAGTTCGATGCCGGCGTCCTCCAGCGGCTTTACGTCGAGGCGCGCCTTTCGCAGGAACGTGCGTGACGTGATGATGTGTTTGAGCCCGGCCAGCTGGGCGCAGGCCAGCATGACGGCCGGGCCGGTGGTGTAGTTCAAAATGGCGGGCACCTTGTCCGCCGCCCACAGGCTGAGCAGCGTCACCGGCAGCGCGTTGAGATTGGGCAACAGCACGCCGACGTGCCTGCCGGCGGACCGGGCGGCGCCGGCCTCACGCGGATTCAAGCGCTGCCGCCATTGTTGCGCCAGCAGTCCCGCCCCGAGGAACAGGCGGCGATACGTCAGCGGTTGCCACGTCACGTCCTCGAGGATTTTGAACCCGGGCTGCTCGCGAACGCGTTCGGCGATGGCGGCGGGCAGCGTCCCCGGGCCAAAATCCATTTCCGTGTCAAATTGCAGCCGCAACATTTCATCGCGGAGCCAGCTGGTGATTTTTGTGCGCGCAACTGCCGTGCTGACGTGCCCGGGATCGGGCGGCACCAGCACCGAACTGAAATGCGCCGTCACCGGCGGAAACCATCGTGTGTGTCCGCGGTTGGCGGCGGGCTTCAACCGGCTGGCGCCGCGCAGATACCCGACCACCACGCGCGCCTTGGTGCGGTGCAGCAGAAAACCGGTGCCGTCGAACAGTTTCATGAGACTGCCCGTGGTGGAGAGCCGCCCTTCGGGAAACAGCACCAAGCGGCCGCCGTTCTGGAGGTATTCCGCCATGTGTTTCACTGCGTAGGGCGAATCGTTTTCCACCGGGAAGGTGCGGCGGTTGATCATGATCTTGCGGTGCAACCAGCTGGTTTGCGCGGTGGTGGCGGACGTCACAAAGCGCCAGTCCTCTTCGAGGCAGACACCGAGGAACAGCCAGTCCCACCACGAGACGTGATTGGGCAGCAGCAGCACCGGCCCGGGGGTGCGCAGCGCCTCGACGTTGTAGGCGCGGAAGCGGAACAACAGGCGCAACAGGAAGTGAAGCAGGGCGATCATGATGACGACAGGTTGGTGGACATGGATTCAGGAGCGCAAGCGGCCTTCTTGCGGGCTGGCAGCAGGGGGGCGAGCAGCGCCAGCGCGGCGCTGCCCACACAAACAGGCGCCAGCGAGCGGTCCAGCGGGAGACGCGGATGGGCGTCGAGCGGCAGCCGGCCGCCGATGATTTCACCTTCGCCGGGGAAGGGCGCGCGGGCGAGAACGCGGCCCGTGCTGGAGACGAGTTGCGAAATGCCGGAACTGCAAACCCGGAAAATCGGCATGCCGTATTCAGTGGCGCGCGCCGGCGCAATCCGGGAGTGCAGCGTGTGCTCCGACGCGCCCCAATCCGCGACGTCCATGGTCGGATTCAGCAGGGCGATGGCGCCTTGCCGCACGAAGTCATCCACAACGCGCGTGTAGCTCAGGTCGTAGCAAATCAAGATGCCCAGCTTGCCCCACGGCGAGTTCCAGACTTTGCGTTCGGGCGCGGGCCGGCCGTCCTTGAAGAACTGGATCGGCACGCTCTTGGCCTGCTGAAAGATCATCTCGCCGTTCGTGCCAACGACGTAGGCGGTGTTGTAGAAGTTCGTTTCGCCGAGCGGTTCCTTGCCGCCGGCAACCAGATAAACCCGATTCGAGGCGCACCAATCGCGGACGGTCTGCGGCACGGGGTTTTGGAACGTGTATTCGCTGAGCATGAACAACTGCGCGTCGGGAAACTTTTTATGCGCTTTCTTCAAGCCGGAGATGACTTGATCGTCCGTGGGGATTTCCAACTGGACACCGGCAACCGTCAGGCCCGGCCGGTCCCGCCGTTGGCTGGCCATCAGGGCCGGGCACAGGGTGGCAGCCAGAATTCCCACGCATACGACGAATGCGGCGATCTCCCAAAGTTTGCGGGATTTAAAAACTCGATTGGCTCCCGCCGCAATGGCCACGAACAGAAAGCCCAAACCGAAAACGCCAGCCGGTTGAATCGACGGAGTCTGATAACTGGTCATCCCGAACGTCAGCCAGCCGAAGCGCAGATAGTAGAGTTCACAGCGAAAGTATTCGAGACCGGTCCACACAAACGGCGCCAGCACCAGCGCCCAGGCTTCCCCCCAACGCAGGCGCACCGCACGCAGCGCCAGGCCGAACAATGCGACCCAGAACGCCAGCACGAGCCACAACGCCATCGCGGCCGGGCCAAAAATATTCCAGAAGAAGCCGAGCTGCGGCGCGTAGAACGCGAATCCCACGCCGAGCAGCGGATAAAAAACCTTGCGGTGGGTGGCGGCCCGGCTGATTTCGATCAACGCGTAAGCACAGGGTATTATCAGCCAGCCAATCCCGGTGAACTGGGCCGCTTGAAAACTGAGCACGGCCAGGAGTGACCATCCGAGCAGCGCAAGCGGACCGATGGTTTGGATGGACGGGCTCATGAATGGTTGAACAGCAGGCCAGCCCGCGGGGGCAGGCCTCTCTGAGCGCACAGGCATGGACTGTGTTTAACCGGCGACGCGCGACATCGCAATCACCGGAATGCCCGGCCAGCATCGAAAATTATGCCGCTGAAATCGGGTCAGGTTATGCGGCGGCCGGCAGTTCCTCGCGCGTGCCCGCCCCGAAGAGGGATTTGATGGCGCGGCCGATGTATTTGAGCCCTTTGAGCAGACCGACGTCGCGGACATCCGTAGTGACGCAGGCCTTGGCAAGGTCGGCTTCGTGGCCGCGGTAGCGCGGCGGCAGGATGAAGAGAGTCTGGGTGTTTTCGCCGTCCACCCGCATGACCTCGGGATAGAACAGCCCGCGGCCCACGGCGTATTGGCCGGGGGGCAGCTCCAGCGTGCGCTTGGGGAGCACCAGCCAGGGGCGGTATTCGAAAGTATGCCGGCCGGCCGGGTCGGTGAACAGTTTGCCATACGTGCGAATCGGCATGTCGCCGATGGCGCGCGCGCCGAACATCCAGTTGCCGTTGGCCACGGGCAGGAACCGGTGCCGGCGCAAGGTGAAGAAATCCCAGGAATACACCGAGCCCAGCACAAGCAGGCGGAACGCCCAGCCCGCAATGAACCACGCGAACACCACCACCACGGCGCTGAACAACGCGCCCAGCCAGGGATTGATGGTCGCGGTGAGCCAGACCAGCCCCAGCACCGAGGTGCGCAAGGATTTGAGCGCCATGTCCACGGTCGTGAACGGGCTGATTAGAATTAGAATGTTGATGGCGTGCGACGCCAGCCAGACGATGAGGAACAACGCGATGGCGAACGGCACCATCAGCCAGTTGCCCAGTTGCGCGGCGGAAATGGCCGCGAAACCTGCCTGGTGCAGCGCGGCGGATGTTTGATCGACGGCGGTGGGGAAAACCGTGACCATGAACGGCACGAACGTTCCGGCCGCAACCATGCCGCTGATCTTGTTTTCGACTGCTTCCGCGACGTCGAAGGGTTTCTTGAGCGCGGTGGGGGCGGCGGTGCCCAGAATGTCCTTAGCGGCCACAAGGCCGACCAGCAACAACCCGGGCAGCCAGAAATAAGGCTGGGCATACCAATGCAGGTTGGCCTTCTTGTCCGCCGGGGTCTTGAAATACTCGTAGGCGCCGACGGCGCTGACGCCGAGCAGCGGGGAAATGGCCACGCCGGTGATCGTTGAAAGCGAACGGGCCGCTTCCACGCCGGGCGTTGAACTTTGCTTCTCGGCCGCCGCGGCTCGGTGACTCCAGCCGATGAGCAGCGCGCCGACGACAAGATACCGGGCCAGCGTTTTCATAATCTCTGGCCGCACAGATACTCTCATCCCCGTCCCGACGCAAGGCGGGCGTCGGCTCCCCGGTTGCGGGACGCGACCGGCTATTTCCGGTTCAGCACAATGAAGGCATGGATAATCCCGCCGATGCCGCAGGTGAACAGCCAGAGCAGCAGGTTGATGATGAAATCCTTGTTGGTGCCGCATTTCATGTAAACCGCCACGGGCGGCAGAAAGATGGCAAGGAGGATTTGAACGATGGTCATGGTGTTCCTTTTGGTTGAACGCTTCCGAATGGGTGTCTCCTTCTAGCCCAGCCGCGGGCGGGGCTCAAGCTCCAAGGTGAAGGCCACACCGTCGGCGGCTCCACGCGACGATCGGCTTGGGGTGAAATGGCAACGGCCGGAGCGGATGATTCCACTCCGGCCGCCAAATGCCTTCGGGTCAGGAGGCGAGGTTGCCGAACGGATTGTTGCTGAAGGCGCCGTCGCCGGATTCCTCTGCTTCACCGTCGCCCCGGTGAATTTTCACCGGCTTGTGGTCCGAATCGCCCTCCTCCGCGGCGGCTTTGGCCGGCGGTGCGGACTCGTTGGATTCGTTCGGGTTCTTGGCGCGCTTGTTGCGGGGCAGGGGGCTGATCATCAGGTTGATGTTGCGGCCGACCAGCTTCGGCTGGAAATCGGGATGCCCCCACGGCGCGATGTTTTCCAGAAACTTGTTGATGACCTGGAAGCCAAATTCGGTGTGCGCCATTTCGCGGCCGCGGAATTTCAACGCGACCTTGACCTTCATGTCCTCGCACAGGAATTCGATGGCGTGGTTGGTTTTCACGCCGAGATCGTGCGGGTCAATGCGCGGGCTGAGCTGGATTTCCTTCACCGTGCCCGAGTGCTGGTTCTTGCGCGATTCCTTTTCCTTCTTGGCCTGCTCGTAGCGGAACTTGCCGAAGTCCACGATCCGGCAGACGGGCGGATTGGCATTGGGGGCGATTTCGACCAGGTCAACGCCCTGCTGGCGGGCCAGGTTCAAGGCATCGCCCAGCGGCATGACGCCCAACTGCTTGCCCTCGTCGCCGACGACGCGGACTTCCCGGGCACGGATTTTCCCGTTAACCCGAATGAAGGAAGCCTGTGAATTGGAACTGCGTGGAGAGTAAGGCCGACTCAAGCGACCCTCACCGGTTGGAGATGTTGCATTCTGATATTAAACACGTCTGAAACCCAAAATCCGTTGCTGACGTGGGCTAGTTAAGCGGCTGGTCGGCATCTCGCAAGCATAAAATGCATCGTGGAAACCATGATTATCGTGTCTTTGCGGCGCGTTTGGCGAGCAGCGCCTTCCGGAGCCTCTCAAGAGGCAGGGTGTTGATGACGTCACCCTTTTCCAGGCCACCCTTGCGGGCGATGCCGGCTCCCAGCCGCAACCACCCCGCATGCTCAAACCGGTGGGCATCGCAGTTGATGACGCATTTCACGCCTTGCGACTTTGCGTAAGGCCAGTGGCGCCAGTCCATGTCGAACCGCAATGGACTGGCGTTGAGTTCAATCCACGTGCCCGTTGCGGCGCAGGCGTCGATGACCGCCTGATGGTTCACGTGGTAAGGCTCGCGTTCGAGCAACAGCCGGCCGGTGAGATGGCCGAGCATGTGAACGAACGGATTCCGCGCCGCGCCCACGAGGCGCGCGGTCATTTCGGCTTCGCTCAGGGTGAAGCTCTGGTGAATGCTGGCCACCACCACGTCCAGTTCCGCCAGCAGGTCATCGGGAAAATCCAGCCGGCCATCCTTGAGAACATCCACCTCGGTGCCCGTGAGCAGACGGAAATCCTCGCCCTCATCCGCCAGCTTCTGGTTGACATCACGGATGGCCTTGAGTTGTTGCCGCACGCGCGCCTCGTCGAGCCCGTTGGCTTGGAAGGACGCCTTGGAATGATCCGTCACGGCCCAATAGGCGCAGCCCAGCCCCATCATGCTGCGCGCGATCTCCTCCAGTGTCTGATGGCCGTCGCTCCACGTGGAGTGATTGTGCAGGGAGCCGCGCAGGTCGCTCCATTCAATGAGCCGGGGCAGTTCGCCCTTTTCCGCCGCGGCGAATTCGCCCATGGCTTCCCGCAATTCCGGCGGCACGTAAGCGAGCCCCAGCGTTTCGAAAATGGCCTCTTCCGTCGCGCAGGGCACGAGCAGCTTGGGGTCGCGGGTTTCCTCCTTCGACTTGAACAGGCCGTATTCGTTCAGCCGCAGGCCGCGGGCGATGGCGCGCTGGCGCATGACGATGTTGTGCTCCTTGCTGCCGGTGAAATAGGCGAGTGCAAACGGGAACTCCGCGTCGCTGACGACGCGCAAGTCGGCCTGGATGCCGCCTTCGAGCAGCACGCTCGCCTTGGTCTCGCCCTTGGCAATCACGTTGAGGATGCCGGGCAGTTGCGTGAAAAAGTCGATCACCGCCGCCGGTTTGCGCGACGACGCCAGCAGGTCAATGTCACCAATGACCTCCTTGTGCCGGCGCAGGCTGCCGGCGGTGCTGCAACGCGTCACGGCCGGATGCTGGCGCAACTCTTCGAGCAGCGGTTCGGCCACGCGCAGGGCATCGCCCAGCAGATGGCGCGAGGCGTAGGCGCGCCGGCGATGAATCCCTTCAAGCAGATTCTGCTGGGTCTTTTCCCCGAAGCCGGCGAGGCCGGCCACCTTGCCGTCTTTGCAGGCCTGTTCAAGCTGGTCAGTGTTTTCGATGCCGAGCTGTTTGTGCAGGGCGAGCAGCTTTTTCGGACCGAGGCCGGGAATCTCAAGCATGTCCACGAGCCCCTTCGGCACGGAGGCGCGGAGTTCCTCGTAATAGGGCAGGCGGCCGGTGGTGACGAGCGTGGTGATCTTCTCCCGCAACGCCTCGCCGATGCCCTTGAGTTCGCCCAGCCGGTCCTCGGCGATCAATTTGTCCAGCGACTCGCTCGTGCTTTCGATGGCGCGGGCGGCGTTGTGATAGGCGCGCGTCTTGAACGGATTTTCACCCTTCAACTCCAGCAACGTGCCGATGTTCACGAGAATTTCGGCCACTTCGTCCTTGTTCATGGCGTCACGATAATCCCAAGCTGGCGGCGTGGGGAGTGCGAATTCGGCGCGGCCGGCGGCCGCCCTGAAACGTGCCTTTCCCTGTCGCGGCAGGTCGGGTAAGTTGCGGTTGTCTTGGCCATGCCAACCTTGGGTCCATCACGAAAACATGCAAAGCCGGTGGGTGCCTTCACCCTCATCGAACTGCTTGTCGTGATTGCCATCATCGCAATCCTCGCGGCGTTGTTGTTGCCGGCGTTGTCCCGGGCCAAGAGCAAGGCCTACCGGGTGCAGTGCCTCAACAACCTCCGCCAGCTGGCCTTGCCCTTCCAGCTTTACGCGGACGACCACGAGGGCCGGCTGGTCGCGAACGGCTTTCTCAACAGCTACGCGGACTTGGGCAAAGCGAAGTTTTGGGTCGCCGGGGGCGAGCATCTTTACCCACAATTCTTCACCAACGAGGATTGTCTGCGGAATGACGACTACGCGTTGTTCGCCGGTTATGTCAAAAGCCTTGGCATCTACAAATGCCCGGCCGACCGGCAGGAACCCGAGTGGCAGGGCGTGAAATATACCAAACTGCGCAGCTATTCCCTGAATTGCTACTTCGGCTGGCCGGCCGGCAGCGAGCCGAGCGCCAATTACGTGACGTTCCGCAAGCAGGCGGATGTGCCGAAGCCCAGCGAACTGTTCACCTTTGTGGATGGGGCGCCGCTGAATCTGTGTCTGCCCGCCTTCGTGTTTTACGGCAGCACGTGGTTTTACCACCGGCCTTCCGCCGAGCACGACGGCTCGGGCAACCTCGCCTTTGCGGATGGCCACGTGGAATCGCACCGCTGGCGTGAGGCGGAAACCATTGCTGCGGCCAAAAACGGGGGCACGGCCGGCGACGGCGGACATTTCACCTTCGTCTCCTCCGGCAACACGGACCTCGCGTGGCTGCGCGAGCACGCGTCCGTTCGCAGCCCTTGAATCGCGCCCCGGCCGCGCCCCGCATCCATGACTCCAGCAATTCCCATCGCTCTCACCATCGCCGGCTCGGACAGCGGCGGCGGCGCCGGCATACAGGCCGACCTCAAAACCTTCCACGCGCTCGGCGTCCATGGCACGAGCGCCGTCACCTGCCTGACCGCACAGAATCCGCGGGGCGTTTCGGGCATTCAGGCGAGTTCGCCCGATTTTTTGCGCCGGCAACTGGAGGCGGTCTTCGCGGAGTTGAAACCGGCGGCGGTGAAGACGGGAATGCTGCTCTCCGCGCCGCTGGTTCGGGTGGTGGTGGAACGCTTCAAGCGGCGCCCGGCCCCGCCGCTCGTGGTGGATCCCGTGATGGTGGCGACGAGCGGCGCGCGGTTGCTCAAAGCATCCGCCATCGCGGCCCTCCGGAACGAACTGCTGCCGCTGGCCGCCATCGTCACGCCCAACCTGGACGAGGCGGAGCTCCTCGCCGACATGAAACTCTGCTCCGTGGAAGACCTGCGTGCTGCCGCGCGGACGATTCACGCCCGTTGCGGCTGCGCGGTGCTGGTCAAGGGCGGGCATCTGCGCGGATTGACCGAGGCGGTGGACGTGTTTTACGACGGGCGGGTGGAGTTGTTGCTGAGCGCGCCCTTCGTGAAAGGCGTTTCCACGCACGGCACGGGTTGCACTTACTCGGCGGCGATCACCGCCGGGCTGGCGCGCGGCCTTTCCCTTCCGGTCGCGGTGCCGCGGGCGAAGGAATTCATTTCCCACGCCATTGCCAACAGCCAGCGGGCTGGACGGCATTTCGTGCTTCACTGGGGCGGCGGCCGGCCGGCCTGACCCCGCCCGGCGGGTTACAACCAGCGGTGAAGTTTTTCCCGCAGCTGGCGGCGCGCCCGGTAAAGCCGCGATTCAATCGCCTTCGGCGTGGTGCCCACCAGGGCTGCCGCCGCGTTCAGACTGTGTTCCTCCCATTCGCAGAGGACGATGGCTTCCCGCAGGTCGGCCGGCAAATCATTCACGGCGGCGCGCACGGCCGCGGCGCGTTCTTCGGCCACGGTCTGTTCGCGGGGCGATGGATCGGAGGCAGGCAGGGTGTCCGCCAGGGCGGGTTCGGCGGGGGAAAGTTCCGCGTGCAGTGAAACGTTCGGATGCCGCGTGCGCCAGCGAATCTGGTTGCGGGCCAGATTCGCCGCGATGGTGAACAGCCATGTGCTGAAGCGCAGGTTTGGCCGGAAGCGGTCGCGCGCCCGGTAAACCCGCACGAAGGTTTCCTGCGCCAGATCGTTCGCGTCGTCTTCGTTTTGCAGCATGCGCGCGAGAAACCCGAACACCGCCGGGGCGTGCCGCTCCATCAAGTCGTCCAGCGCGGTCGCGTGGCCGGCCTGCAACTTTTCCATGTCGGCCCGGTCGCGGGCGTCTGCCTCAAGGGTGGTCATGCACGTGACCGTTCGTTCCCGCCATCGACGCCTCGACCTGTTCGTGGTCGCCCAGGGTGAGCCGCTTCATTTCAGCGAGGTAACGCGCCCCCTGGTCGGCCGGCATGGCGCGGCTCACCGCTTCAAAGTGGGCCAGCATTTCGCCCTGGCATTTGGTGCGCAGCGCGGTCACTTCCGCGCGCAGTTCCGCGAGGCGGGCCGGGGAATTGGTTCCGGCGGCTTCGGCGGCGGCGAGTTCCTGTTTCTTGACGGCGATGCGCTCGCAGTTGGCGGCGCAAATGGGCAGATAGCCTTCGTGCAAATGGCGGATGCGGGCGAGGTCCGCAGCCGTCAGGTGAAATTCCATGCGGAGCCAGTCCAGATCGTCCGTGGATTGGGCCATCCGCGCGACGCACCAGTGCCGGGCGCACACGAACGCGGCCCCAAACACCCCGGCAACCAGCGCCAGGGCGAGCAGCAGAACCATGACCGGCTTGCGCATGCGTCAGGGGATGAACGGCATGGCCACGGTGGCGACGTAACGCGCCTGGGCGGCTTGTTTCGCCTGGGCGACACCGTCGAGTGAACCGATTACCGCCCCGGCCAACAGGGCGAAGGTGGCCACGGCCACCGCAAAGCGCGGTCGCAGCAGCCAGCCGACCAGCTGTTCGAGCCAGCGTCCCCCGGCCGGGCGGCCGGAGGCGGCTTCCGCTTTGGCAATGCGTTGCCACACTTGCGCCTGGAAGTTGGACGGCAGTGACGCGGTTGGACGGGCGTCGCGCAGGACGGTTTGCAACCGTTCATCGGCATCCGGATTTGATGTTTTTATCGACATATACTTGAGCCCGCGAACATCGGGCGTTCGCCATTTAACCGGGCGGCTGGCGTCGGATAATGCGCGGCCAGACGCCCTCACTCAGCTTACCCCGGGGCGGGGAGAATCCCGCAGCTTTTTTTGCGTCCCGCACCCGTGGAATGGCCGCGCTCACGGCCAGTCGAGCGCCGCGCGGTCCGGCAACTTCGGGAACGGCCGGTGCGGCTCGGTTTGATACCAGTAGGCCACGGAGGAAATCCGGTCGTCCAACTGCCGGTAGAGTCCGCCGTCCTTCCAGCCCAGCGCCTGAATTGTGACGCGCAGATCCTTCTGGAAGCGGACCGGGTCGGGAATGTGCCAGCGATACAATCCAAACCGCTGACCCGGCTCGTAAGCCTTGTCCGGTGGCAGCACCTGCGTGAGGCCGGAATAAGGCGTCGAAAACGGCTGATACTTCCGCGTCGCGCGGTTTTCGAAATTGTAGGAGCCACAGAAATAATCTTCCGTGCCCGTGCCGCAGATAGTGGGGAATTTCTGGTCGCCATCCAGGTAGAACTTGATTTCGCCTTCGCCCCACCAGCCGGAGTTGTGCGTCTCCCACGTCAGATAGGTGCCGACGTATTGGCCGCGCCCGGTCACGCCGTCGAGGATGGTGTAGAGGCCCTTTTCCCGAAGCGGCGATTCCTGACGGAATTGCACGTGAAAATAGCCGGCGTCGCGCGGCACTTTCGCGAGCGTGTAGTTGATCTGATAGTAAAGCACCATCGGCTGGTCGTCCCGGTTCTCCAGCGTCACCCGCGCCGCCTTGCGAAAGGGCATGGGCCAGTAGCAATTGAACGCGCTGCCCGGATTCACACATACCGCCAGCGAGTTGATCTGCGCGTAGTGACCGAGGCCGCACGCGAAGAAGTCGCCGACCGGGCACTCGACCGACGGCTCCTTTTCGCCGTCCCAGTAGAACCGGAGGATCGACCGGCGCCAGTTCCCGGTGGGCGTCATCCAAATCTGCTGCAACGCACCCGGCCCTTTGAGGTCCGCCAGCGTGAACGTTTCGCCGGCCTTGATTTGCACGGACGGCGAAACCTTCCAGCCCTGGCCCAGTTCGCTGGCGGCGTGCCGGCCCGTGCCGTTCGTGGCCATGCCGGCGCGGCCCTTTTCGCCCGTGAAATTCTCCGGGCTGACCGACCGGCTCAACGCGGACGACGTGCGAAACAGGCCGGCCAGTCCGGCCTCGGGCAGGGGCTGGGCCGGAAGGGCGCCCGGACGCAGCCAGGCGCCGAGCAGAAGCAGCATGACGGAAAAGATGCGGGTGGGTTTCATGAGTTGCGGGAGTTTGTGGTTGTGCACGTTCACGCGGGTTCGTTCCAACGGGCTGGGAGACGCATGATGACAACGACGTTCACCGGGGGCAACTGATTCAATGCGGACGCAATCCGCCCGGCATCAAACCCGTCCTGGACCCGGAATGCCGGGCGTGGTTCGGTCTGCTTCCTCTGGCACCTGATCAAACACCCGAAGCCTTACGACCCGGCCGTGTGACAGCACGCCGGAGAAAAACTGAAGCTGAAGAAGATCCAACGCCTCCGCCCATCCGCCACCGCCCTCGGCTTCAAACCTACCGCTACATGAACTTACACGCCCAGTTGCTTGCGAGGCGTTTCACTGCGGCAGCCCACTCCCTCATACCGCCGTGAGCATATTTGCATCACGGAAAAGCACCCAACGACCATCTGGCTCTTTGCGAAAAACCGACAGTATGGGACCGGCGCGTTGCTTGGGTGGCCCGCCCGCCAGAGGAGTCACGGTCAATGAAAGCTGATTCCAACAAAAAGCGTAAGCTCCCATGACCTGAATCTCCTGAATGTCCGGCTTGCCTTCGATGCGAACTTGCCCAACGGCTGAACGGAATGCGGCAGCAAAGGCATCTCGACCGCGCATCTGCGGCTGACCCGCCAAAAGAAAAACAACGTCCTCGGCCATGAGGCTCAGGACTAGGTCTAAATCACCCTCCGCCGATGCACGCATCCAACTGGCGATCACCTCTTGAATCTTCTGTTTGTCTTGCTCCCCGTTCATATATGTCAACGTCATGCCGCCTGGCCCGTAGGCCTTCGCTGAAGGCGAAAGTGGTGTCTGCGCTCCGGCGTAAACGTGGGTTGCGGCTTGGGATGCAGGTCGCCGAGCCACAAGTTGTGGGACACACGCCCCCGACAACGCAGCGACGAACAGCACCCACCATGCAGACCTATCTACTCGGCGAAGCCCAAGCCTGTCGAGCCGCAAAAGGCCCGCCGCCAAGCGGTGGTCTGGCGACACGCACTTTCAACTCAAGGGACTGGTGAAAGTGCGGACCGAATGGAGCCTGATGACGCTGGCCTACACTTGAGCGGCTTGGGAAGCCGCGAAAGGAATTTGGCACCGGCAAAGGCCCACAGGGCCGAGTGAGCGGGAGGGAGCGAGTCCACCTGAAACGGGTGCTGAACCTGGTGCGCTTCGGGCAGTTGCTGAAAGCGGTGAGTTGAAAGCTCCCGGCGGAGCTCTGGGTGAGTCCGAACGACCCGTTCCCGTCGGGATCATCACCCGGACCGCTGGGAATACCGTCCGCCCTTGCCATCGGACTGCGAGAAGCACCCACCGACTCCCCAGGAAAAATCACTCCGACACGTTGCCAACCTGAACTCCACCGGGAGTTTTCACACGGGCTCGCGATTGGTTAGACCACGTCATGTCTCTTGCTTCTGAACAAAAAGGTCTGTGCCATGACAATAAACAAAGCAACTCCGATGGCAAGGTGAGGCAGATAAGTCGGCCATGCACCCAAAATGAAAATCCGATACAAAATCAGGAGCGACCAAGCGACAGCACCAATCACGACTGCGCTGGCTACGAAGTGCAAAACCCGGCGCGCTCGACATGCTACGAACAACGAAACAATAACTGCGCACAAAGCAACCATCGTCGGCAGGATGCCCCAGAGTAGTGCTTCGATACTCATAGTGGGCTAGCCAGTATGGCTTTCGTTGAAGGTGGAAGGGGTGTCTGCTCTCCGGTGCAAACGTGGGTTGCGCCGCG
>DASTWL010000075.1 GCA_035765895.1 Verrucomicrobiia bacterium
GCTTCAACTTGCCCGCGCCGGGGTGACGCCCTACGATGCGCGGCACAACGCATGACTGCATTCGACGCACCCGCCCGGCGCGGCCCTTGAGCCATGGACAACTCCTTGCCCCGCGTCGCCATCGTCATTCTGTCGTGGAACGGTAAACATTTCCTCGCGGAATTCCTGCCTTCGGTCGTGACGTCCACCTATCCGAATCTGGAAATCTGGGTGGCGGACAACCATTCCACAGATGATTCCGCCGCTTATCTGCGCCAGCACTGGCCACAGGTCAAACTGCTGGTGCTCGGGCGCAATGAAGGTTTCGCCGCCGGCTACAACGCGGCGCTCCAGCAGATCCGCGCCAATTACTATGTGTTGTTGAATCAGGACGTGGAAATCACGCCCGGCTGGATCGAGCCGATCATTGACCGGATGCAGCGCGATCCGCACATCGCCGCAGCGCAGCCCAAGTTGAAGGCGCAAAAGCGCAGGGACGAATTCGAGTATGCCGGCGGGGCGGGCGGGTTCATGGATCGCTGGGGCTATCCGTTTTGCCGCGGCCGCATTTTTGACGCGACGGAAAAGGACGCGGGTCAATATGACGACACGCGCGAAGTCTTCTGGGCCACGGGCGCGGCGCTGTTTGTGCGCGGAGAATTATTCCACCGCTTTGGCGGCTTCGACGGCGACCTGTTCGCGCACATGGAGGAAATTGACCTGTGCTGGCGGATGAAAAACGCGGGCTACAAAATTTTCTGCGTCTGCGAATCCGTGGCCTTCCATGTCGGCGGCGGGAGCCTGCCGATGGGCAATCCCCGCAAAACGTTTCTCAACTTCCGCAACAACCTGGTGATGATTTTGAAAAATCTACCCGGCGCAGAATTGTGGTGGCGCTTTCCGGCGCGGCTGGTGCTGGACCAGTTGGCGGCGCTGCGGGCGTTGACGCGGGGCAACGCGGCCGACTTTCGCGCGATCTGGCGGGCGCAGTGGCACGTGCTGACGCGGCTGGGCTCCTGGTGGCGGCACCGCCGGGCGGCCCAGCGAGCGGTGAGCGCGAACCGCATCGGGCCGCGCAATCACAAAGGCATGTTCCACGGCAGCATCGTGCGGCAATTCTTCCAGCGCGGCGTCCGGCGGTTCAGCGATTTGCCGGCGCAGCGCATCGAGCACTGAACGCGTTTTTTTGCGTTTTGCAATTCCGCCGCGCCGGGAACTAACATGCGGCGTGCTCTCCCAGCTTTGGATAAAGGTCGCCCGGGCCTCGGCGGATCCTGCGCGGGTTACGGAAGGTTTGAATCAGCTGGCTGCTGCCGGACCCGAGGCCGCGGATTTTTTGGCGCACGCCTCGGCAACTCAGGCGGAACTTCTGGCCGCGGCGCTTGCGGGCTCCATGCATCTGGCCCAGACCTTTCTTGCGCATCCCGAGTGGCTGGGCTTCCTGATTGATGCCGGGCATCTGCAATATCCGCGCAAGGAGCAGGGGTTGCGCCGCGAACTGTCCGACCGCCTGCAGCCGTTGCTGGCGAGCCGCGATTATGCCGGGGCGTTCTCAACCTTGCGCGAGTTCAAATTGCGTGAGCATTGTCGCATCGCCGTGCGCGATCTGGCGCGACTGGGCAATCTGCCCGAAACGATCGGCGAACTGTCCAGCCTGGCGGATGTGTGCCTGAGCGGTGCGTTGCAGGTCTGCGCGTTGCAGTTCCAGGAACGGCACGGGCAGCCGTTTCATCAAGACGTGGACGGCCGCTGGCAGGCGACTCCGTTTTGTGTTCTCGGCATGGGCAAACTCGGCGGGCAGGAGCTGAATTACAGTTCCGATGTGGACTTGTTGTTCGTTTACGGCGACGAAGGCCAGGTGTTCAAGGAGCCGCCGACGAAGGGCAAATCGCCATCGCCGGTTATGGCGAGCCATGCCTACTTCAACCGGCTGGCGGCTGCGTTCATCGGCGAAGTCACGCGGCTGGGGCCCGAAGGATTTCTCTTTCGCGTGGACATGCGTTTGCGGCCGGAGGGCGACGCGGGACCGCTGTGCCGTTCCCTCGGCAGCTACGAGAATTACTACAGCCAGTGGGGCCAGACGTGGGAGCGCATGATGTTGATCAAGGCCCGCTGCGTGGCGGGCGACGCCAGCCTGGCGGGCGAATTCCTCGAAATGATCCAGCCGTTTCGCTACCCGCGCTTTGTGGGCGAAGGCACCTTGCGCGAAATCGCTGCGATGAAGCAGCGCATCGAAAACGAAGTGGTCCGCGCCGGTGAACTTGACCGCAACGTGAAGCTCGGTCGCGGCGGGATTCGGGAAATCGAATTTGTGGTGCAGGCGCAGCAGGTCCTGCACGCCGGGCGGAATCCGTTCCTGCAAGGCGCGCAAACGCTGCCGTTGCTGCAAAAGCTCGCGCAATATGACCTGCTGCCGGAAGCGACGACGCAGCAATTGGCCGGGGCTTATTGCTTCCTGCGGGACGTGGAACATCGTTTGCAAATGGAGGGCAACCTGCAAACGCACACGATTCCCACCGGTCGCTTGGCGCAGGAGCGTCTCGCGCGTTTGATGGGATTTGGAGATGCGAAGTCATCACTGACCAAACCCGTTCGGAGGCGCAGCCGGGACGCGGTGGTGGCTCCGGACGATCCGTCTCCGAGCGGCGCCCTGACGGCGTTCAATACGGCATTGCAGCAACACATGCGCGTCGTGCGCGCCGCTTACGAAGCGTTGTTGCAGACCGACGGCGGAGCGGGGGAGTTTCCATTTCCGCTGCATTTCGTCGGAGTCGAAACAGAATGGCGGGCGCTGTTGGAAGCGCGGCGTTTCCGCGAGCCGGCCAAGGCGTTCAAATTGTTGCGCGAATTCGTGGAAGGGCCCGGGCACGTTCACATTTCGAGCCGCACCACGGAATGCGCGCGCCAGATGCTCGCACGCTTGCTGGCCATGTGTCCCGCCGCGAACGAGGAGGCTGCTCCCGCGCGCGTTTTATCGGATCCGGACCGCGTGGTGGCGCGGATGGACAGCTTCATCGCAGCCTACGGCGCGCGGGCCACGTTGTTCGAGACGTGGCACAGCAATCCGGCCTTTTTCGATTTGCTGGTCTGGTTGTTTGACCGCTCGGAGTTTCTGGCCGAACTCGCGATTCGCACGCCGGATCTGGTGGATGAGCTGGTCGCGGGCGACCGCTTGCGCCAGCGCAAAGTGGCCGCGGACATTCTCGCCGATTTGCGGCACGGCCTGAACGATGCCGATCAACACCAGTGGCTGCGGCGCTATCACGAGGCGGAGTTCATGCGCATTGGTTGCCGCGAAATCCTCGGGCTCGCCGACCTTGCGCAGCACACGGTGGAACTGACCGCGCTGGCGGATGCGTGTTTGCAGTATGCCTTGGAAGTGGTCGCCCGCCGGCGCCGATTGAAGCGCGCGCCGTTTGCCATCATCGGTTTGGGGAAATTGGGCGGGGGTGAAATCACCTACGGCTCCGATCTCGACATCGTGTTCGTGGCGCCGGATGACACGAAGGAGCTGCCCAAACTACAGCGGCTCGCCGTGGATCTGATGGATTTGCTGTCGGCCCGCTCGGAGCTGGGCTGCGTGTTTGCCACGGACGCGCGCTTGCGGCCGGATGGGGAGAAGGGGCTGCTGGTAAACACGCTGCGCGCCCATGCGGATTACTACCGGCAGCGCGCGCAGTTGTGGGAATTGCAGGCCATTTCCCGCGCACGCTTCGTTGCCGGCGACGCCAAAACGGGCACGCGGTATTTGGCGTGCGTGGCCACGCTCACGGATTTTCGTCCGGCCCGGAATGGTGATCCAAAACTGCCCGCCTGCTTCACGCCGGATTGGAAAGGGGAGATGCACCGCATGCGCCTGCGGATTGAGAAGGAGCGCACGCCGGCGGGGCAGGATGAGCTGGCGATCAAGACGGGTCGGGGCGGTCTGATGGATGTGGAATTCATGGCGCAATGCTTTTGCCTCGCGCACGGCTGGCAGGAGCCGAACACCTTGCGTGCACTGGAGCGGGCGCAGGCGGCCGGCCTGCTGCCCGAGGCCGAAACGTTTTTGGAGAGCTACCGGGAATTGCGGCGGGTCGAGGGCATTCTGCGGCGGTGGAGTTACGAGGGGGAAACGGGGCTTCCAGATGCTCCCGCACCGTTTCATCGCGTGTCGGTGCGTTGTGGATTCGCCTCGCCTGAAGAATTCCTGAAAGCGCTGAAAGGCTGGCGCAAACTGATTCGCGAGGTCTATTGTCAGGTTTTCAAACCGGGATGATGGGGGGAGCCGCCGAGGCGGGGAACTGAAGAGCTTTTCCAGTCTCCTCAAATCCGTCCGCGTTGCCGGTGGCGAATGTTGAGACCGTTCGCTGGCTTGCCGAGCAATGGACCGGCGGCAACGCGTTCGGTGCGGGCATCTTTTTTACGAACGTTTCGTTCGAACTACATCCGGCCGCGCTGGCGGTTGGCTTCGTAAAGAAAGACCGACGTTGCGCTCGTGACATTCAACGAATCCACGGCGGCCGGCATGCGAATGGCCACCACCTCATCACACACCGCCAGCACTTCCGGACTGATGCCGGTGCCTTCGCTGCCCATGACGAGACAGCAGTCGTTCGTCATGTTTGCCTGCGTCAACGTGCGGCCGTCCGTGTGTGGATGCGCCGCAATCATGCGGACGCCCGCGTTCCGCAAGCCGCGCAGCGTCAGGACCAGGCTGGCCGTTTCGATGATTGGGAGCTGGAAGATGTTGCCCATCGAGGAACGCACGGCGCGCCGCAACCAGGGCGAGGCACAGGTTTCGCCGACGATGATGCCATGGACGTGGAAGGCCGCGCAGTTGCGCACCAGCGCGCCGACATTCTCCGCGTTCGTCAGCCCGTCCACGGCGACAAGCAGCAACGGTCTCGGGGCGGCGGCCAGAACCGTTGGCAAATCGGGCTGGGGCGGAATCCGGCCAATGGCGAGCACGCCTTGATACAAGGCAAAGCCGATGAGCTGTTCGAGGACGTGTTTCCCGGCGACGAACAAATCCAAATGTTCGGCACGGGCGTCGAGGAGCGGTGTAAATTCCGCGACCCGTTCGGGCGGCAGCAGAACGGAGACGACGCCACAACGTTGATCGGCCAGCAGCCGCTTGACCACCTTGTCGCCCTCGGCCACGAAGATGCCGTGCTGCCGGTGCTCGGCCGAACGACGCATGGAACGGTAGGGCGCCAGGGCCGGATCGTCGAACGACGCAATCTGGCGGATTTGAAACATGCCCGGGTCAGAGCGTGAGCGTGGCGGTGGCCTGGCTTTGGGAAGTCACCTCCGTGTGAACGTGGCTGGCGCCAAGCTCCGCCAGGCGTCGGGTCACGGTGTGCAAGGCCAGTTCGGGCCGGTTGCAATCCTGACTGAGGTGGCCGAGGAAAAGATGTTTCAGGTCGGCCGAGATGATTTCCTGCACGGCGCCGGCCGCCGCGTCGTTGGAGAGATGGCCGTGCCGGCCGGCAATGCGCTGTTTGATGCTCCACGGTCGCCGGGTGTCTTCCTGCAACAGCTTCACGTCATAGTTGGCCTCCAACACCAGCGCGTGGGCGGGTTTCACCCGGTTCAACACGAGGGTTGTGGCATGTCCAAGGTCGGTCAGAAAACCGATGTTGGCCGTGGCGGTGCGGATGAGGAAGCCCACGGGATCCTGCGCATCATGGGGGATGCTGAAGGATTCCACCGCAACATCGCCGATCTCAAAGGACGCCCCGGTCTCGAACAGCCGGCTTTCCAGCCGCACGCCCAGTTGAAACTCGATGGCGTCGCGCGTAAGCCGGTTGCAATAGACCGGGATGCGGAGTTTGTCGCCGAAACCGGTCAACCCCTGGATGTGGTCGCTGTGCTCGTGCGTAATCAGGATGGCGGTCAGGCTTTCGGGAGAACGGCCGATGGTCGCCAGCCGCTGGCGGATTTGACGGGCGCTGAAGCCGGCGTCAATCAGCAGCCGTGCCTCATCGGTTTCCAGATAAGCGCAATTGCCTTTGGAACCGCTGCCCAGGATGGTGAACCGACACGCCATGCGGCGACGTTAGGAAGCCGCGGGGAAGGGGGCAACGGTATTTTCTGAAGGTGGTGTGTTGCCTTGCAGGTGACGTGCTTGAAGGGGATTACCGCAACGAAGCGAAAGTCATGCCAGCTTTTGCTTGTGCGTTCGGAGCGGCTTCTTAGAATCGGCGCATGTCGCAAGGACTGACATTACAAGCTCGGCTGACGCAGTCGTTGGTGCTCGCCCCGCAATTGCAGCAGTCCTTGGCGCTGCTTCAGGCGCCCACGCTTGAGTTGAAGGCATTGGTCGAGCAGGAACTCCAGCAAAACCCCGTTCTCGAAGAAGTGGCCAGCGCCGAACCCGAACTGGCGGATCGGCGGGATGCCGACGGCGAAAGCATCAGTGAGGCAGCCGACCCGGCCGAACCACCGGCTGATTTGACGTTCGACCCGGCCACGGAAAAACCGGCGCCGGAACCGGCGGACGATTTCCAGGCCGAATTCGAGCATCTCTCCCAACTGGATCAGGAGTGGCGCGATCACTACTCGCAGTCCAACGCGCCGCTGCGCCCGTCCGCCGAGGACGAGGAGCGGCGGCAGTTCATGTTTGATTCGCTCGTGGCCAGCACCTCGTTGCAGGAAAAACTGCTGGAGCAGGTGCGCGACTCCGATTTGAAGCCGGAACTCTGGCCTGTGGCCGAACTCATCATCGGCAACATTGATGATTACGGCTATCTGAAGGCGACCGTGGATGAAATGGCCTCCTCCACGGGCATTGCGCCCGAGGCAATCATGGAGGCCTTGAAGGCCGTGCAATCATTCGACCCCGCGGGCATTGGCGCGCGCGACCTGCGCGAGTGCCTCATGCTGCAACTCGAACGCCTCGGGGAACAGAACTCGCTCGAATACCAGATCATTCGCGATCACATGGATGCCTTGGGCCGGCGGCGCATCCCGGAAATTTCCCGCGCCACAGGCCAGGACGTTGACGAAGTGCAGGACGCGATTGCGCGCATCGCCCGGCTCGAGCCGCGGCCCGGGCGCGCGTTCCTGCCGGACAACGACCTTTTTGTGGTGCCCGAAGTCTTTGTCACGCGCTCGGGTGATGACTATGTCATTTCCACCAACAACGACCACATCCCGCACCTGCGCATCAGCAACACCTACAAGGACCTGATGTCCGGCGGGGACAAGAATCCCGAGGTCCGCAATTACATCCGCGAAAAAATTCGGGCCGGCAAATTTTTGATCAAGAGCCTGCACCAACGCCAGCAGACCATCACCAACATCGCCCGGGAAATTGTGAACCGGCAGCGCGAATTCATGGACAAGGGCGTGGCCTTTCTGAAGCCGATGACCATGGTGCAAATCGCGGAGGTGGTGGGGGTGCATGAAACGACTGTGAGCCGCGCAGTTTCCGGCAAATACATGGAGACCCCGCAGGGCGTCTTCGAAATGAAATACTTCTTTACCGCCGGCATTTCGACCTCGACCGGTGAAGGGGCGATGTCCAACACGAGCGTGAAAGACATGATTGCAGACATCTTCAAGAACGAAGATTCCAGCAAGCCGCTGTCAGATCAGGAAGTGGTCAAAATGCTCGGCGAGAAGGGCATCGTCATCGCCCGCCGCACGGTGGCCAAATACCGGACGGAGCTGAACATTTTGCCGTCGAACCTTAGAAAGGTTTACTGACTGGCGTTTTCAACGGCGGCTCAAATTTCCCCCTGCGCGTGCAGGTCCGGCATCACAGTCCTTCGTTGGGCGGATTTGTTTAGAAACCTGAAAGCCTTCTGTTCCCCTCCGGATATCTTCATTGATCAGGTCGTTCTTAGTCGATGCTCATTCCCTGAACGGACTTGATTGGACGAGACTTCAATAAATAAACGAAACCGTCCTTTGCGAGGATTTGTGGCCCTTGGCCGAACCAGCCCCGCAAAGGACGGTGACATCTGCGAAACAGCTGAACTGGCCTAGTGCGCCACCAATTTTGTGCGAACGAATGCGAGGGCGGTCAAGCCCAGCCCAAGCAGCGCCACGGAAGTGCCACCATCGGGCACGTCGGTCGTGGGGATGGACTGGAAATTACTGGCTTCGGCAGTGAGGTTTGCATTCAGCAGCCAGAATGACCCTCTGGTGGTTGAAACCGTGTAGTTCAAAATGCCGTCGGCGTTGAGATCCGCCAGCAGCGATCCGGTTATATCACTCCCCAAATTGATCAAACCGGTGAAGCTGCCGCCAGAGAACAACGAGTCGCTCTCGATGCTGATGTTGTAAGTTTCGCTGCCCAAGAGATCGCCCAAGGTGAACGTGACAACGGCGTGGTCAATTTGCTGCAACGTTGGATTGAACCCGTAGCCGGTCAGGTTGAATTGGCCATCATAGGAAGGGTTATAGAACGGATTCAGTCCCCCCAGATAATCGGCATCCAACCGGACGTTCGCCGGGTTATTATCGACGTAAAGAATCGCGGACGCGAACTGTGAACTGGCCAACAAAGCGCCCCCAACTGCTGCGGTGAGAATAAGTCTGTTCATATGTGGCGAACTTTTTGTGAACTCCCCAATCTGATTATCTCTGCCAAGCTCCTTACTATCCAAGCCGGCAAAAGCCTTTGGCAAATACTAGCAGTGTCAGTGCCAATGTTCGGCCTGGCTTTTGCGGTGTATCTATAACATGTTGGATTTCAATATATTGAAATCATAATTCCCATTTAACGTGGAGGGGCTTGAATCCGACGTGTCGCGCTGTTTTGTAAGAAGTTCCGACGCTTTTAAAGAGGGGTAGCGGTGGACGTGAAGACCGGCCCGTTAACTTGGAGGGAGTATGGAATCGCAGCCATCGTCGCTGCGTGAAGGGCAGTCAAAACTTGGATTGGGTCTGGTGAGCCGCGTTCGCCGGGGTCAAATTGCAGCGGGCAATTTCCTTGCGAGAACATTCCGCCGTTTCCGGTGGGAGAAACGCCTTGAGCCCATGTTCAGCGTCCGCGGATGGCCAAGTTGGTCGGAAGCGCGCGCAGGCCGGTTTAACGGTTCTTCCGGGTCAGGGCTTTCTTGGTGGCGGTGTGCAGGTCGTCGATTTCCGCGCGCAGCTCAGCCTTGTCCTCCGGTGTCATGCGGTCGATGAACAGCACGCCATTCAGGTGATCCACTTCGTGCTGGATGGCGCGTCCGAGCAGCCCGCCGGCCCGGAACGCCAGCGGCTCGCCCTTGGCGTTGAGCGCCTTGACGTCCACTTGTTCGGAGCGCGTGATGTCCGCGTAAATTTCCGGAAAGCTGAGGCAACCCTCGGGTCCAGCCACAGGTGCGCCCACCGGAATGATCTTCGGGTTGATCAACACCAGCGGCATGAAGGTGTCCACATCGGCGGGTGCGCCGTTGACTTCCAAGGTTGAGGGCCGGTCGGTGATGCCGCGCACGTCAATGACGGTCAGTTGCAGCGCCACGCCCACCTGTTGCGCCGCCAGGCCGATGCCCTTGGCATCATACATGGTTTCGAACATGTCGCCAACGAGCCGCGTGACTTCCGGCGTGATTTCTTTGACCCGCGAACCGCGTTCCCGCAGGACGGGATGGCCGTATTTGACTACCTCAAGAATCATTCGAACGTTGTTCCTTGCCGGGCTTCGACGGCTACTTGCCGCCTTCCGGCCAGTGGTGCATGAAACTCACCAGGTCGGCGATGCTCGGACTTTTGGCAGTGCGCACGTAATGTCCGCTGGTGGTGACGCCGCAAAGGAGGCTGGCTTCGTTGTCGAAGCCCAGCAGCCGTCCGAGGCAGAAGCCGGAATTGAAGTGGTCGCCCGCGCCGGTGGTGATCTTCGGTTTTGCCACAAACGGTCCATCCACAATGGCCGTTTTGCCTTTGCTCGCCGTCAGCGCGAAGGCGACGGGGTGGACGACCAGGGTGTTGGTCGGAACCCGTTCGTTGATGGCCAGCGCGAGCTGGCACAGGCCTTCGCGGGAGCTGTCGCCGGTGTTGAGCCCCAAGACGCGGCCAATCTCGCCCGCCTCCTTTTCGTTCAGCCCCAGGATCACGTCAAACCATTCTTCGAACTTCACAATCAGATCGAGCGCGCGGCGGATGTCCTCCGTGGTTCGCTTCTCCGGGTCGGCGAGGTCGAAGAAGATTTTGCGACGCGGGCCGGACAACGTGGGGCAAATCTCCTTTTGCACCGTTTCCCAGATCGCGCTCATGTTGGTGATCATCGTCCAGTTCACGAAACCGACGAGCGAGGCGCTGGTGAACTTGGCCGTGAAGCGGTCGGCGCCGAACCGCTCGACAATGTTCGGCCAGTGGATTTCGCCGAGACTTTCAATTTTCCCCATCATGATTTTGCCGTCGTCAAATTCGAGCGCGTCAGTGAACGCAGGCTGCGCGATGGAATGGACCTCGGCGGTCTGGGTGAAGTCGTGAAAGATGGGGTGGATGTTGGGATGGCCAAGGTTGCCGAGGTAGGTCACCTGCAAGCCGAAGGCCGCGAGTGCGTTGGCCATGATGGGGCCGTTGCCGCCGAGCTTGGTCAGGTTGGTGACCAGTTCGACGTTCGTGCTGCGCCCAGCCGCGGCGGCCAGCCGTTCCGCAAACTTGGCAATCGTCGGGAGGCGCGTGAATTTCTCGGCGCTTTCGCGCTTGTCCACCACGTGCAGAATTTGATCAACAAATCCATCCAGCCCCACAAAGGCGGTGAGCGTGGAGGTCTGCTGGGCGGCGGCGTCCAATTGCCGGGCGGTTTGCTGGCGTAGTTCCGTATGGTTCATGATTTGAAAGTGTTCCGCAATGCAACGCAACCGGCTCGTGGCCGGTTCACTCGGGCTTGACGCCCAGAATCTGGAGGATTCGGTCGAGCTCGTCATCGCTAAAAAAGGCGATTTCGACACGCCCTTTGCCCCTCGCGTAACGCAGATTCACCTTGGTGCCCACCCGCTCGCGGATGCGGTTTTCGAGGCTAGCGACATGTGTGTCCTTGCCGATGGCATGACTGCGGGCGTGCCGGGCGGCACCGGCGGGATGACTTTGCAACTGGACCAGCAATTCCTCGGTTTGCCGGACGTTCAGATTTTCCTTGATGACACGTTCCGCGGCGAGTTTTTGCAATTCTTCACCGGCCAGTCCGAGAATCACTTTGGCGTGGCCGACGGAGAGCCGTCCATCCCGCACGTAGGCCTGCAGGTCTGTCGGTAGCTTCAACAAGCGGAGGGCGTTGGCCACCACGGCGCGGCTCTTTCCGACCTTGGTGGCGACCTGTTCCTGCGTCAGTTGAAACTGGCTCATCAACTGCGAGTAACCCTGCGCCTCCTCGATGGGATTCAGGTTTTCGCGCTGCAAATTTTCGATGAGCGCCAGCTCCAGCACGGCCGCGTCATCCGCCTTGCGCAGGATGACGGGCACTTCGGTCAGACCGACCAGTTGAGCGGCGCGCCAGCGTCGTTCGCCGGCGATGAGTTCCAAGTGATCCGCCAGTTCGCGGACAATCAACGGCTGCACGATGCCTTGCTCGCGGATGGAATCGGCCAGTTCCTTGAGCGCCTCGGCGGAGAAGTCCTTGCGCGGTTGAAATGGGCAGGGGCGAATGCGCGTCAGCGGCACGCGCAACACCTGCTCGCCCGCGGCGGGCGCGGGGGCTACCAGCGACGCTGGCGCATGGGCCGTGGCGTCGGGCGGGCTGGAAGCAGTGGATGCGGTGGGCGTGGTCGTCGCGGGCTTGGCAGCGGCCGGATTACCGCTCAGCAAAGCCCCCAAACCACGACCCAATGCAGGTTTTGACATGCGCCCAGAGTGCGAACTGGCAGCCGGATTGTCAAACGTGCGCCGCTGCGCGGACGGGCTTGAGCTTCGACAAATTGGCGGCGGCAATTATGCTGGGCCGCGTGACACACAAGAGCGGCAAAGTGGCGGAAATGGTGGCGCAGTTCGCCGGTCAACGGCTGGACGCGCGCTATCTGGGTTACTTCGACTGTTTCAACCAGCAGCAGTATTACGAGGCGCACGATGTGCTGGAGGATTTATGGCTGTTGGACCGCCATGGCCCGAACGGGGATTTTTTCAAGGGGCTCATCCAGCTCGCGGGCGCCTTTGTGCATTTGCAAAAGGAACGGCTGCGCCCGGCCGATGCGTTGTTTCAACTCGCCGAGCGCAATCTCTCCAAATACCCGGCCCGGCATGAAGCCCTCTCCGTCACTGAGCTGCTCGGACTGATCCAGGCTTGGCGCGCGGCGCTGGTGCAGGGCAGATTTCAAGCGAATCCGTTGCGGACCCGGCCGCAGCCGCAGCTGACTTTGCCCGTTTGAAACGGCCGCAAATTTCCGTGAAACCTTTGGCCTGTAATCGACGTCATTAGAGGACGTATGCTCACGCCAATTGCTGCCGATCAATGGGACTTCAGCCGGGCGGCGCACCTGCTCAACCGGGCGGGCTTCGGCGGAACGCCTGCGGAAATCGAGCAACTGGTCAATCTCGGGCCGGAACGGGCGGTGGCTTCGCTCGTTGATTACGAAAAAATTCCCGACCCGACCAAGGATCCGGATTGGGCCCGGCCGGATCCGACCCGCGCCGAGCGGATTGCCGCGCTACGTAAAATGACGCCTGAAGAGCGGCGCATGGCCCAGAAGGAGGAGCAGCGCAAGGAGCGGGAGCGCCTGCTTGAATTGCGCGGCTGGTGGCTGAACCGCATGGTGCATGGGCCGCGGCCGTTGCAGGAAAAAATGACCCTGTTCTGGCACGGTCATTTCGCCACCAGCGTCGAAAAGGTGCGCGATGCGTATTACATGTGGCGTCAGAACGAACTGTTCCGGCGGCTGGCCACCGGCAACTGGCAGCAACTGTTGACCGAAGTCGCCCGTGATCCCGCCATGTTGGTCTGGCTCGATCAGGCCCAGAGCCGCAAGGACCATCCGAACGAGAATTTCGCGCGCGAGGTGATGGAGTTGTTTTCCCTCGGCGAAGGTCACTACACCGAGAAGGACATTACGGAAGGTGCCCGCGCGCTGACAGGCTGGTCGTTGGATCGCACATCGCAGCGTTTCGTGGACCGGCCCCGCGTCCATGACGAGGGCATCAAAACCTTCCTGGGTCAGACGGGCAACTTTGATGGCGGTGATGTCATCCGCATCATTGTCGAACAACCACAGGCGGCAAAGTTCATCACCGCCAAACTGTGGGACTATTTTGCCGGCGCGCCACTGGCGCCCGAACTGAACGACGCCCTGGCGGCGGAGTTCCGCCGCGCGGGCAACAACTTCAAGCCCATTTTGCGCACCCTGTTCCGCAGCGATGAGTTTTACGCACCCGAGGTGGTGCGGGCGCAGGTCAAGAGCCCGGTGCAATGGCTGGTCATGGGCATCCGACAGTTGGAGCGCAATCTGCCGCCGGCCGCCGTGTGCAGCGCCCTGACCCGCTCCTTGGGACAGGAACTGTTCCAGCCGCCCAACGTGAAGGGTTGGGATGGTGGCCTGGCGTGGATCAACACCAACAACCTGCTCACGCGCTACAACGAATCGGCCACGCTGGTGTTCGGCGACGCCAAGCCGCTGATGAACGCGGCGCAGGCCAAGAAACAACCCAAGTTGCGCGAACGCTTCCTCGCCCGGTTGCGGCTGGGCGGAGTGGACCCGGAAAAGCTGTTCACGATTGAAGAGCGGCACATCAAGGACAAGTTCATCGCCGCGGTCGAAAAGCGTTTTTTGCAGGCGGAACTGCGGCCGGCACAAAAGCAGGCACTGCGCGATTTTCTCGATGAACGCGGGCCGCTGGATACCGAGGATATTTTGGGCGCCATCCGGCTGGTCATGTGCACGCCCGACTACCAACTGACGTAAACTTATGAGCAATCAACTTTCCCTCAAAACCCGGCGCGAATTTCTCCGCACCACCGTGCTGGGCAGCGCGTTGTCCTGGACGTTGCCGACGTTTCTCGCAAACACCTTTTCGGCATTGCATGCTGAAGCCGCCGACAAGGCGACGCAGATTGTGACCGGCCGCGACGCGCAAATCCTCGTCGTGCTCCAAATGGCGGGTGGCAATGACGGGCTGAACACGGTCGTGCCCTACGCGAACGATTTTTATCACAAGGCCCGCCCGCGCATTGGACTCAAGCCGGACGACGTCCTCAAGTTGAGCGACAGTATTGGCCTGCACCCGGCGCTAACAGGGTTCAAGGCGTTGTTTGATGCCGGCCAACTTGGTGTCGTGCAGGGCGTGGGTTATCCGAATCCCAATCGATCCCATTTCCGATCCACTGACATCTGGATGACGGCCAGCGATTCCAACAAATATGAGAAGCACGGCTGGCTGGGACGTTACTTCGACGCCAATTGTGCCGGATGCGATCCGACCGTGGGCGTCGCGGTGGGCCGCCAGATGCCGCTGGCGTTTGCCGGGGAAAAGGCCAAGGGCATCGCGGTGGACAATCCCGCGAACTACCGCTTCATGAGCGACACCCCGGCCATGGCCGGCGAGAAGGATACGACGGAGGAGTCTTATCGGAAGCTGAACATGATTGAAACCGCCGGTGCGGATGACAATTCGGGCGGCACCATCGGCGCCATTTCGGGCGCGGCGCGGTCCACGGGATCGCCGCTGGATTTTATCGAACGCACTGCGCTCGACGCGCAGGTCAGTTCGGATGAAGTGCGCGCCATTGCCAGCAAGGTGGAGAATCACGTCAGCTACCCGGCCTCCCAGCTCGGCAACTCGCTGAAGCTCGTCGCCAAGTTGATTGGCGGCGGCCTGCCGACGCGGGTGTTTTACGTCTCCCAGGGCGGCTACGACACGCACACCAATCAAACCGGCACGCAGGAGCGGCTGTTCAAGGATCTGGGGGATTCGGTCAAGGCGTTCACCGACGATTTGAAAGCGCAGGGCAACATGGAACGCGTGCTGGTCATGACATTCAGTGAATTTGGCCGGCGCGTGGCGGAGAATGCCAACCAAGGCACCGACCACGGCGCGGCGTCGTCCATGTTCATCGTCGGTCACAAGGTGAAGGCGGGATTGCTCGGCGAGTATCCCAGCCTCGACCCAAGCGACCTCTTCCAAGGCGACCTCAAATTCAAGGTCGATTTTCGCAGCGTTTACGCCGGGGTTCTGGAAGAGTGGCTCAAGACGCGGAGCGAACCGGTGCTTGGCCGGAAGTTTCAACCGCTGCCCATCGTTTAAGCGTTCGACTGCTTCACTTGCGCCCGTTCCCGCCTCCTCACTAGGATGGCGCCGTGAGCGACCTTTTCACCCGGCTGCAATGCCACGTGGCGGACCAACATCTCCTCAAACGTGGCACACGGCTCGTTGTGGCCGTTTCGGGCGGCGTGGATTCCATGGTGCTGCTGCGCCTGCTGCATGCCCTGGCGCCTAGGTTCCACTGGCAACTTTCAGTCGCCCACTTCAACCATCGGTTGCGCGGCCGCGCGAGCGCGGCGGACCAACAGCTTGTTCAGAAAATCGCCCGGCGATTGCGGCTTCCCTGCGATGTGGGGGCGGTCAATGTCCGTCAGGCGGCGAGGGTTGCCGGTGTTTCTCTCGAAATGGCCGCCCGCCAGGCACGGCACGCATTTTTGGCGGAGTGCGCCCGTCGCCGCCGCGCGCGAATTGTTGCCCTGGCGCATCACGCCGATGATCAAGTGGAATTGTTTCTGATGCGGCTCCTGCGCGGGGCGGGCAGCGCCGGTTTGGCGGGCATGAAGCCGCAAAGCCCGTCGCCCGCGGACCACCGTCTTCGGCTGATTCGGCCGCTGCTGCAATTGACCAAGACCGAATTGATCGCCTGCGCCGAAGCCATGCGCTGGCCGTTTCGCGAAGATGCCAGCAACGCCTCGGCGGAGTTCGAGCGAAACTGGGTTCGTCAGGAATTGCTTCCCTGCCTGCGCCGGCGTCAACCTGCGGCGGCGCAAGCCATTTTGCGCTCCATGGAAATCCTCGGCGCCGAAGCCGACTTTGTTTCCCGTGCAGCCGAAGCCCACCGCGCCGGTCTCGCGTCCCCGTCGAAGCCCACCGTGCCGCCATTCACCCAACTGCATCCAGCGGTGCAACGGCGGATTCTGCAGCAGGAGCTCCGGGATTTGGGGGTGGAGCCAACGTGGACGGTGGTTGAATTGCTGCGGGAACGGGCCGGGCAACGGGTGAACGTTGGGCCGCAACTGGGCGTGGTGCGGGACACAGATGGCGAAGTATCGACCATCCAGGACGCGCCGCTTGAATTTGAGCCGAAAGCGCAGGTGATCTGTCTCAACTTAAGATTGACGCACGGTTGCCAGCAGCTTGGCAAAGTCCGGGTCGAGTGGCGCGTGAGGCGATGTTCACCGCGCGGCGTTCTGACCCGACGGGCGGCTCGCGAGGTCTTTGATGCCGAGCGGGTAGGAGCACGGATGGTGCTGCGGCACTGGCGCCCTGGCGACCGTTATCAGCCGATTGGGATGCCGCGAGCGGTCAAATTGCAGGATTGGTTCACCAACCGGAAAATCCCGGCGGCCCGGCGGCGTCAGCTGGTTTTGGCGGAAAGTGAACATGGCGAGGTGTTCTGGGTCGAAGGCGAGCGTATCAGCGAGGCGTGCAAGGTTACCGCCGCCACGCGCAAAGTGGTGGAAATCCGCTGGAAACGGAACGATAGCGCGGTTGCGGTGCCGCGGGGCTCATGCTAGCTTCGCCCAACTGGATTGACATGGCAGACGACAAAAAAATGAACAACGCGGAAAAAGAACCCAGAAAGCCCGGCGAATTCCGGGTGCCCCCCCGCACTTGGATTGTGTGGATTGCCATCCTGGGGGGCATCGTGGCGTTGATGGCCTTCCGCGATTACAACAGCACGCAGCGCGAGGAACTGAAGCCGCATTCGCTCCTGCAGATGGTCGATTCCAACCTCATAGCGGAGGCGTCCGTCATGAACAGTCCGCAATCGTCCTCCTACGACATCACCGGCTCCTATTACAAGACCGACAGCGAGGGCAAAAAGGTCGTCGGGGACAACGGCAAGCCCGTGGAAGTTCCGTTTCACACCAAGTTGTATCTGACCGATCAACTGATGAATCGGCTTTACGACAAGGTCCAATCCGTGCAGGTGCGTGAATCGAACACGATGTTGATGAACGTTTTCTGGAGTCTGCTGCCCATCATCGTGATTGCATCGCTGATCTGGTTCTTTTTTATCCGGCAAATCAAAATGGCCGGAAAAGGTGCGTTGAGCTTTGGCAAAAGCCGGGCGCGATTGCTCGCCAAGGAACGCAACAAGACCACGTTTAAGGATGTCGCCGGCATTGACGAGGCGATCGAGGAAACCAAGGAACTGGTGGAATTCCTTAAGGATCCGCGCAAGTTCCAGCGCCTCGGCGGGCGCATTCCCAAGGGCGTGTTGATGGTCGGACCGCCCGGCACCGGCAAGACGCTGCTCGCCAAGGCCATTGCTGGCGAGGCGGACGCGGCATTCTTCAGCATCAGCGGCTCGGATTTCGTGGAAATGTTCGTTGGCGTCGGTGCCAGCCGCGTGCGTGACATGTTTGAACAGGCGCGGAAGAACACGCCCTGCCTGATTTTCATCGACGAAATTGACGCTGTCGGCCGGAGCCGTGGCCATGGGCTCGGCGGTGGCAACGATGAGCGCGAACAGACCTTGAACGCGTTGCTCGTCGAGATGGATGGTTTTGATACGACGGACGGCATCATCATCATCGCGGCCACCAACCGGCCTGACGTGCTGGATCCGGCCTTGTTGCGGCCTGGACGGTTCGATCGTCAAGTCACGGTCAATCTGCCGGACGTGCGGGGACGGGAGGGCATTCTCAAGGTCCACGCCAAGAACATCAAACTGGCGCCGGATGTGGATTTGTCGGTTATTGCGCGCGGCACGCCGGGCTATTCCGGCGCCGAACTCGCCAACCTGCTGAACGAATCGGCTTTGCTGGCCGCGGGCTTGAACAAAAAAGCCGTGGGCATGCGCGAACTCGAAGAGGCGCGTGACAAGGTTCGTTGGGGCCGCGAGCGGCGCAGCATGGCCATGACCGAGGAGGAAAAGCGCAACACCGCCTGGCACGAGGCCGGCCACGCATTGGTGAGCGTGCTGCTCGAGCACACACATCCGCTTCACAAGGTTACCATCATTCCGCGGGGACAGGCTTTGGGCATGGCGATGTATTTGCCCGAGCACGATATTTTGTCGCAGCGGCGCAAGGAAATGGAAGATGCCATCGCTGTGGCCGTGGCGGGGCGCATCGCCGAGGAAATCATCACGGGCGACGTTTCCACCGGCGCGGGCAGCGACATTCAGCAGGCCACGAACCTGGCACGAGCCATGGTGACGCAATATGGCATGAGCGACAAACTCGGCATGGTGCGTTACGGTAATGACGATGAGTATGTGTTTCTCGGGCGTGAACTGGCCCGGCCGAAATCTTACAGCGAGGCCACGGCGCGGGAAATCGATGACGAGGTGCGCCGTCTGGTGGATGTCGCCTACAAGCGGGCGCACGATTTGATTTACACCCATCGGGACAAGCTTGAGCTGATTGCCAATTCCCTCCTCGAATACGAAACCTTGGACGGGGCTCAAGTTGAGGAAATTGTCCGCACGGGCAAGCTGACCACGCCGCCGCCAAAACCGGGTTCGGACATGGGACCGCTGCGTGGCGCGCCGGCCGGCACGCCGATGCCGGAGCCACCGCCGAAGCCCGCTCCGCCGGCCATGCCGGGATTGGGATCACCCGCGCCGGCCACGGCGTAGGGCGCAGGCGTTGGATTGACGGCGCTGCTTGGGATTCATAGCGTTAGCGCATGATTATTGCGCCCTCCTTGCTGGCCGCGGATTTTGGCCGTTTTGCCAGGGAGGCGGAGCGCATTTCCGGGTCCGGCGCGGACTGGCTTCATCTCGACATCATGGACGGGCACTTTGTGCCCAACATCTCCTTCGGCCCGCAAGTGGTGAAGACCGTTCGGGCGGTGACCCGGATGTTTTTCGACGTGCATCTAATGTGCTCCAAACCGGAGATCCTCGTGGATGCCTTTGCGGAGGCTGGCGCGAATCAGATGACGGTGCACGTCGAGCTGGGCGACGCCGCGGTCACCCGTTTGCTCTGGAAAATCAAGTCATTGGGCATTAAGGCCGGCCTTGCGGTGAATCCACCGACTTCCATTGCGCAGGCGTTGCCCCACCTCGAACAAATCGACACCTTGCTCGTTATGACGGTGAATCCGGGGTTTGGCGGCCAATCATTCATTTACGAAACCTTGCCCAAAATTCAGCAGGCGGCGGCGTGGCGACAGACCCGTGGCCTGACGTATCGCATCGAGGTGGACGGCGGAGTGAACTTTTCGACCGCTGGTGAATGCGCCCGTGTGGGCGCTGATACGTTTGTCAGCGGAACGACCCTGTTGTCCCGGCGCAATTTGGGGGCGGCCGTGAAGCGGCTGCGCAAGGTGGTGGAGCAGGCGCAGATGGACAAAGCCAGCGCGCCTCCGCAGACAGTTCAACTCCTGTGAGTCAAACAATCCAATTCGGCACCGACGGCTGGCGTGCCGTCATCGCGGACTCCTTCACGTTTGAAAACGTGGCCCGGGTCGCCCAGGCTTCCGCCGATTTCTGGAGCGCGAATCCGGTCCCGGAAACCGATCGGCGCGTGGTGATCGGCTACGACCGGCGATTCCTCTCCGAAAAATTCGCCGCGGTTGCTGCGGAGGTGTTCGCCGGCAATGATTTTGAAGTCATACTCACGCCCGAGCCCACACCGACGCCGGCCGTGTCGTATGCGGTCAAACAATCGGCTTCTGTGGGCGGCGTGGTCATCACGGCAAGCCACAATCCGCCGCACTTCAACGGCTTCAAATTGAAATCTTATTACGGGGGGCCGGCGATGCCGGAAACCTGCGCGGCCGTCGAAAAGCAGCTGGGGGCCAGCGCTGTTCGCCGTCTGGCCTTGGACGAGGCGATTCGCGCGCACCGGGTGCGCCTGCGTGACATCCGCCCGGCGCATTATGCGGCCCTCAAGCGGCTGGTGGATTTTCCGCGCATCAAACGCTCGCGGCTGCGTTTTGCCCACGAGGCACTTTTCGGCGTTGGTGCGGGCTGTTTTGAGGCGCTGCTGGCGGGAACCAGTTGCCGGGTCACGACGCTGAACGGACAGCGCGATCCGTTGTTTGGCGGCATCAATCCCGAACCGATCCGGCAGAACTACCGCCTGAGTGCCGGCTGGTTGCGGCGGCATCCGCATGACCTCTGCCTGGTTACCGATGGCGACGCGGATCGCGTGGGGGGCATGGACGGTCGCGGCGGCTATCTTTCGACCCACCAAATCATCGCGCTGTTGCTGCATCATTACATCAAGAACCGCGGCGAAACCGGCCGGGTCGTGAAGGCGCTGACCACCACCTCGTTGATCGACAAGATGTGCGCGGCGCACAATCTTCCGCTGCTGGAAGTGCCCGTTGGTTTCAAGCACATCTGCGGCGAGATGGTCAAAGGCGGCGTGATGCTGGGCGGGGAGGAGAGCGGCGGGATTGGTTTTGCCCGGCACATTCCCGAGCGGGACGGGCTCGCCGCGGGCTTGGTGCTGCTGGAATTGCTGGCCGTGGAGCGACAGCCGATAACCCGCGTGCTCGCGGCAATCCATCGCGAATACGGCCGCCATTGTTACGACCGCAACGATCTGCACTATCCGCTGGCAGAGAGGCCGCGGTTGCTGGCCAGGCTGGCGGCCAATCCGCCCGTTAAGCTGCTTTCGTCGCCGGTGGTGGCTGTGCAGTCCTACGATGGGGTCAAACTGGTCGCGGCAGACAGTTCCTGGCTCATGTGGCGCGGTTCAGGGACGGAGCCGGTGTTGCGGATTTATGCCGAAGCGGCCACCGACGAACGGGTTCAGGCCTTGTTGCGGTTGGGACGAAAACTGACGCGGCGGCTTTGACGTCCAAGGCTGTGCGCGGGCTTGCGGATTTGAGGTTGGAATTCAACATGCTGCCGCATACTGTTCTCAGGGACCTTTCATGGAGCGATCGAACATTCCTGCCAAACGAATCCTCGTCGTGGACGACGAACCGTATGTCTGTGACGCGCTTCGCATGATGTTGAGCATTGACGGGCACGAAGTCACCACGGCTTCCAGCGCACGCCAGGGGCTGGACCTGCTGGCGCAGCAACCCTTCGATCTGGTGATTACCGATTACTCGATGCCGGCGATGAAAGGGGACGAGTTCGCGAGCCTTGTCAAAGCCCGCAATCCCGCCCAGCCGGTGGTCATGATCACCGCCTACGCGGAAATGCTGTCGGGTTCCAAAACCGGCGGGCTCCCGTGCATTGATGTCCTGATCAGCAAACCCTTCCGGCTTGAGCAACTGCGGCAGGCGGTCGCCCGGGTGCTCGGTCTGGAGAAAACGCCGTAAACTCCGTTGCCTTCCAGTGAATTCCCCCGGGACAATTCAGGTGTTCACCTGAATTGTTGATGGCACGGCCTTGATGCATCTTGAACTCGGAAACCAAACGGGAGCTGTAAGATGAACGAGGAAAAGATTGGATCTCCGGAAATGGCATCGACCCAACCGCGTGGCTGGCGGCGGTTCTTCTCGCGCAAACCCCGGTCCGTTCCGCCGCCCTCGCTGTGGCAGCAACTGACCCAATGCGGCTGCGCTTTGGCGGTCGCGCTTTCCAGCTACTGGGTCGCCACGCATTTCATGTTTCAAACGGTCATTGTGGACGGTGACAGCATGAAGCCGACCCTCCATAACGCGGACCAATACTTGTTGAATCGGGCGGAGTATCTGTTCCGCGATCCCAAGCCGGGGGACATCGTGGTCATTCACGATCCGGAAGATGGCGGGTTGTCGGTGAAACGGATTGTGGCGACGGGCGGGGAAACGGTTGAACTCGATGGAGGCAGCGTTTACGTGAATGGCCGGAAACTCGTCGAGAATTACCTGCCCAAAGGCACGCTGACGTTCAGCTACCATGTTTATGGCCACGAAAAATTTGCGTGCAGCAAGGATCAGGTGTTTGTCCTGGGCGACAACCGCGGCAAATCCGCGGACAGCCGGATTTATGGGCCCGTGCCGCGACGAAACATTCTGGGCGTGGTCATGCCCTGACGGTCGTTTATTCAGATTTTCCCCAGGCCAAGGCGGCGCAGCATCGTTGCGCCGCCTTTTTTTCATGGAATAATGCGCCGTGTGAAACGGCTGCATCTCAATCACGGTGCCTATCACGGCGAAACCGTCCGTCTGCGCCCGATATTGGAGGCGTGCGAGGGGTTGGCGCGGCGGGCTGGTTTGCGGGTGGAACATCTGCCTGTGGAAGGCGGTGAGGATTTGCTGGCGCTGACGCACGGGGCGAATTCAGCCGCCGGCCGATCCCGCATCTACCTTTCCGCCGGCATTCACGGCGATGAACCGGCAGGCGTGCTGGCGATGGAGGCTCTGCTTCAGGACTTGCGGTGGTGCGGCGATGCTGCGTTGTGGTTCTGCCCTTGCTTGAATCCGCTGGGCTTTGGCTTGAACCAGCGGACGGACCGGCTGGGCAATGATTTGAACCGCGATTATCGGCATTTGAAATCCGCCGAGGTCCAGGCACATGTCCGCTGGCTGGAGCGCCAGCCGTCATTCGACGTCTGTCTCTGTTTGCATGAAGACTGGGAAGCTGCCGGCTTCTATCTTTACGAGGTCAATCCCGACGGCCGGACAGCCCAAGCGGAGTCGGTGATTGACGCCGTTCGTGCGGTGTTTCCCATCGATGAATCCGACATCATCGACGGCCGGCCGGCGCGGGGCGGAATCATCCGTCCCAACCTCGTTCCGGCGTTGCGTCCGGACTGGCCGGAGGCGCTCTACCTCATTCAACACAAAACCCGGTTGTCCTACACCTTGGAAGCTGCGTCTGATTACCCACTGGCCGCCCGTGTCAAAGCGTTGGTGTGCGCGGTCAAAACCCTCGTCCGGCGGCATTGCAATGCTTCCGAGGAAACGACGCGGCGCTAGACCGGCATTGATTCCCGGCGCCGCGCCCAGGCTCCGCCGAGCTTGTTCAACGTCTGGTCGCTCAGTGAACGTTCCGCGAGCGGGAAGACGATGCGCTCTTCCTTGTCAAAATGCACCCGCGACGCCTGCACCGCCTGCAGCAGCAGCCGGCGTGCGGTGCTGATCTGCCGGGCGCCTTGAATCGCCAGCAGCGCATTGTCGATTTCATCGTGTTCCTTGTGAAAGGTGTCGGCCTGACCCAGTTGTTCGATGCAATGATCCATCGGCGTCAGCAGGAGGTCGTCTTCGGTGGCCGAATGCGCCTTCAAAGCGGTTGCGAGCAGTTCGGCCAGCAGGCGGGCTTCCGCCAATGTCTTCAGTTTTGGAACCACGGCTTCGACGTGGTCGAAGAGATTATGGAAGACTTGATGCTCGGCGAGCAGGGCTTCAGTGATTTTCATGGCCGGAAAAAGTTGAGCCGTTGTCCAAAGCTCAAATAGCCCAGCCGGGCGGTTTCAACCACCCATTTCTTGGCATTTTCTTGTCCGGAATCGACCGGCTTCGTGGAGGCTATGCGGTTGCGGCATACGCCTCCATGCCGGCACATGAGCAGACGAGGTTGCGGTCGCCGAAGACGTTGTCCACCCGGCCGCACGCGGGCCAGAATTTGAACTCCTTGAGGCTGGTCACCGGGAAGGCTGCCTGTTCGCGCGTGTAGGGCCGCGCCCAGTTTTCCGTGGCTATCATGTCCGCCGTATGCGGAGCCTGCTTCAATGGATTGTTGGTCTTGTCCAGGGCACCGGACTCGACGGCGCGCATTTCCGCGTGGATGGCCATCATGGCTTCGCAGAAGCGATCCAATTCCGCCTTGGGTTCACTTTCGGTTGGCTCGACCATCAACGTGCCGGCGACCGGCCAGCTCAACGTCGGCGCGTGAAAACCGAAATCCATCAGCCGCTTGGCGACATCTTCCGCCGTGGTGGCCTTGAAGGCGCGCAGGTCGAGAATGCACTCGTGCGCCACCAGCCCGTTCGCCCGGTAAAGCGTGGGGAAGTGCTGCTCCAGCCGCCCGGCAATGTAGTTCGCGTTCAGAATCGCAACCTTGGTCGCCTCGGTGAGGCCCGGTTCACCCATGGTGCGGATATACATCCACGAAATCGGCAGGATGCTGGCGCTGCCCCACGGCGCCGCCGAAACGGGTCCCGTGGCGCCACGACCGGGGAGCAGGCTGGCGAGGTGTTTTGCCACGCCAATGGGGCCCATGCCCGGACCGCCGCCGCCGTGCGGGATGCAAAATGTTTTGTGCAGGTTCAGATGGCAGACGTCGGCGCCAATGAAGCCCGGTGACGTCAGGCCAACCTGTGCATTCATGTTGGCGCCATCCATGTAAACCTGACCGCCGGCCTCATGGACAATGGTGCAGATTTCCCGGATGCCGGCCTCGAACACGCCGTGCGTGCTGGGATAAGTCACCATCAGGCACGCGAGTTCATTCCGGTGGGCGGCGGCCTTGGCGCGCAAGTCCGCCACGTCGATGTTTCCGTCCTTGTCGCAGGCCACGGCCACGACCCGCATCCCGGCCATCACCGCGCTGGCCGGGTTGGTTCCGTGCGCGCTGGTGGGGATGAGGCAGACGTTGCGTTGAGCGTCGCCGCGTGATTCGTGATAGGCGCGGATGACGAGCAGCCCTGTGTATTCGCCTTGCGAGCCGGCGTTCGGTTGCAGCGACACGGCGGCAAAGCCGGTGATTTCCGCAAGCCACGTTTCGAGCTGGCGAAACATTTCCTGATAGCCCGTTGTTTGGTTCGCGGGCGCAAACGGGTGCAACCTGCTGAATTCCGGCCAGCTCACCGGAAACATCTGGCTCGCCGCGTTCAGTTTCATGGTGCACGAGCCCAGCGGGATCATCGCGTGGCACAGCGACAGGTCCTTGCTCTCCAGGCGCCGCAGGTAACGCTGCATCTCCGTCTCGGAGTGGTAACGGTTGAATACGGGGTGCGTGAGGAACGCGGACGTGCGGGCCGGCAGTTGCGCGGGTGAAGGCTTCAAGTCGCCAGGTTCGAAGCCTGGTGCGCGGTCGCCATTGAACACTTGCAGGAGCAGCTTGAGGTCCGCGGCACCGATGGTTTCGTCCAACGAAACGCCCACGGTCGTGCTGTCGATGACGCGGAGGTTGAGCCGGTGCTTGGCGGCAATTTGCGCGATGTCTGCGCTGGAGACGGCGGCGAGGTTGACACGCAACGTGTCGAACGCCGCGTCACGATTGGTTTGATAACCGAGCCTTTCCAGTCCGGCGGCCAGTGTCTGGGTATGCTCGTGGATGTGCCGGGCAATGACCTTCAACCCTTCGGGTCCGTGATAAATCGCGTAGGCGGCGGCCATGTTCGCGAGCAAGGCCTGGGCGGTGCAGATGTTGGACGTGGCCTTCTCGCGCCGGATGTGTTGTTCCCGCGTGCCGAGCGAGAGACGGAAGGCGGGTTTGCCGCGGGAATCCTTCGAGACGCCAACCAGCCGGCCGGGCATCTGGCGCTTGAACGCATCGCGGGTGGCAAAAAACGCCGCGTGTGGTCCGCCAAAGCCGAGCGGCACACCCAGGCGTTGCGCGCTGCCGACCGCGATGTCCGCGCCAAATTCTCCCGGCGGTTTGATCAGGGTGAGGGCCAGCAGGTCGGTGGCGACCACGAACAGGGCGCCGGCGGTGTGGGCTTTTTCGGCAATGCCGGTGACGTCTTCAACCGTGCCGAAGGTGTCCGGATACTGCACCAGGGCGCCACACACCTGCGCGTCGAAGGCAAACGCCGCGGGCGGGCCGACTTTGAGTTCGATGCCCAGCGCCCGGGCGCGCGTGCGCACCACTTCGATGTTCTGAGGATGACACGTGTCCGCGACGAGAAACACATTGCGCCCATCGGCTTCCTTGACGCGATGGCACATCATCATGGCTTCAGCGCAGGCCGTGGCCTCGTCGAGCAACGAGGCGTTGGCGATGTCGAGCGCGGTGAGGTCGCACACCATCGTCTGGAAATTGAGCAGCATTTCGAGCCGGCCCTGCGAAATCTCGGATTGATAGGGCGTGTATTGCGTATACCACCCCGGATTTTCCAAAATATTCCGCTGAATCACGGGCGGCGTGATGGTGTCGTAGTAGCCCAAGCCGATGAAGGAGCGGAACACCTGGTTCTTTTGGGCGATCGCGCGAAGTTCGGCCAATGCCTCAAATTCCGACGCGGGCGCGGGCAGGTTGAGCGGTTTGGGCAGGCGGATTGCCGCCGGCACCGCGGCCCCGGCCAGCGCATCGAGCGAAGGCTGGCCAAGCGTGTGCAGCATTTCCTGCTGGTCGGACGGACGGGGACCGATGTGGCGGCGGACAAATGATTCGGAGTGGGCGGACAGGCTCATGTTCTGGTTTTGCGCAATGACACGGAACGGCATCCGGTGGGCGCCACCGGAAACGGGAAGGTAGAAAGTGGCCGGGTCAAATCAAGTTGCTTTTGGCAGTCCGGGTGCGGGCCGGGGCGCGCTGGAATATTCCCGGTGCAAGTCGCGCCCGGTCTGGCTATGTTGTATCGGCATGTCACCGCGCTACAAAATGCTGCTTTGGGCCGGCGCCGGTTTGGTGGTGGCCTGGATACTGGTCTTCGCGGGTTACAAGATTGCGGCGGGCTTGAAAGTCACCCCGGAAAAAATACGCGCCTATTCGGCGGCCGTGGATTTGAGCTCCCTTTCGGCGGCCGACCGGGCCCGGGCCATTCACCGGCTGGCGGACATGCTCAACGCCTTGTCCTACGATGAACGGCGCGAAGCCCGCCTGGGGCGCATCTGGGAAAAATGGTTTGCGCAAATGACGGAGGAGGAAAAATCGCAGTTCCTTGAAGCGACCATGCCCACCGGCTTCAAGCAAATGATCAACGCGTTTGAGGAACTGCCCGAGGAACGGCGGCAGCGGGCCATCAGCGACGCCTTGCGGCGGCTGCGGGAGGCTCAGGCCACTGCGCAGACCGGGCAGGGCCTGCCCGTGTCCACCAACGCCCCGCTGCTCAGTGCCGATTTGCAAAAGCAGATGGCTGCCATCGGCCTCAAGTCTTTTTACAGCCAGAGTTCCGCGCAAACCAAGGCCGAGGTCGCGCCGGTGTTGGAGGAATTGCAGCGCATGATGGAAAGCGGACGGTTCATTTTCGGGGGGCCGCGGGAGCGTTGAAGGACCCATGCTGAAGCTGCGCCAGTTGGCCTTTACGTTGATCGAGCTGCTGGTGGTGATTGCCATCATCAGCACCCTGGCGGCGTTGCTGGTCGTGGGGCTGGGCCGCGCGAAGGAGCTGGCCCGCGGCACCGCCTGTTTGAGCAACCTGCGCCAGATCGGTCTCGGCCTGCAAATTTACGTCCAGGAAAACAACAACCGCATGCCGTCTCTGCGCGACCGCGCGCCAGGCACGAATGCGCCGGTCACCAACGCATTGCCCACCGTGGACGTAGCACTTTCCAACCAGGTCGGCAACGTGCTGGTGTTCCGATGTCCTTCGGACCGCCAGCAGCTCTTCGAGCAAACGGGCAGCAGTTACGCGTGGAACAGCCTGCTGAATGGCCAGGATGCCGATCATTTGCGCGTGCTCACCTTGAATCTTGGTTCAAGCCGGACGCCGGTGCTCTTCGACAAGGAGGCGTTTCATGCGGCGCGCGGCGAGAAGAAGGGGGTCAACTACCTTTACGCGGACGGTCACATCAAAAACCTGCTCGCCATTGAAGGCTCCAAATGAGCGAACCAGCCAGAAGGCGAGCAAGATGCGGCGGATGTTGAAGCCGGCTGCCCTTATCCTGCTGGTCTTTGCCGCAGGTTTGAGTCTGCTGGTGCTCTGGTTTGCGGGCGTCACGATTGGTGGCAGTGATCCTCTCTTTCGTGACAAGCATGAGAGTGAATGGATCAAGAATCTGAAATACAGTGACGACGAACAGGTCAAGGAGTGGCGCGGTTACGGCGAGGAAGGCGTCCAAGTGCTAATTCGTGGGTTGGAGCGTGCCAACCATCCGGGGCAGCGGGCTTACCGTCAACTCTATCGAAGTTTGCCGGGCTTTTTGATGCGATGGGTGCCGTCTCCCAAATCCGACTCGACGCGTTCTACCCGGATGTGCCTGGCTTCGCTGCTTTCGAGCCTTGGGAATGACGCCAGCAACGCCATGCCGGTCTTGATTCGAACCGTCGTCCACGACGAGGCCGCCGATGTGCGGCAGTGTGCAATCAACTTCTTCACAGCGAGCGAGGACGACCAATGTTTGCTCAATCACATGCCCGTGGATGAAAAGATGAAGTTGCTGCCGGGGCTGCTTCGGGCGCTGCAGGACCGGAGCAATTGGGGATTGCGCAACAATGCGGCAAATGCCCTGCAGTGGTTCCCTGAACAGCGGGGAATTGTTGCTCCGGCATTGGTGGCCGCACTTCGCGATCCGCAGCCTCAAGTGCGCGTTCTAACTGCCCAGGCGTTGATCCGCGTTGACCCGGGTATGGCGAAAAAGATGGGCGCGGCGGGCGTGTTGACGGCCATCTCAAAAGACCCGGATGATCAGGTCGCGTTCCGGGCTGTTGCGGCGATGAAATACTTTGGCAGCGACCCGCAATCGGTTGTGCCCGCGCTGATCGAATCCTTGAAGAATACGAATACGTTGGTCGCGTGCGAGGCAGTGTGGGTGCTCGAATGGGCGCCGCCTGAATTCAAGTCCTGCAGGGATGCGGTCGTTCCGGCACTTCACAAGGCGGCGCAGCGAACGGATAATGTTGGGGGCTACGCAAGAGCGGCCCTAAAACGCTGGGAATCCGCTGCTGATCCGGCAAAGGGAGGCAGATGAAATGATTGAACTTTCTGAAGTGACGAAGATTTTTGGCCGGCGGCCCGCCGTGGATGGATTGTCGTTGCGGGTGTCGCGCGGCGAAATCTTCGGCCTGCTTGGCCACAATGGTGCGGGCAAGAGCACGGCCATCGGGATGATGCTTGGCCAGGTCTGGCCAACCGCCGGCGAGGTGCGCGTTTGTGGTCATGATCTCACACGTCACCGGGAGCAGGCGCTCGCGAAGGTTGGTGCCATTTTTGAAGCGCCGGTGTTTTACGATTATCTCAGCGGCTGGCGCAACCTGGAGCTGCTGAGTTACTACTCCGGGCCGACGGAGCCGGCGCGGATTCGCGAGGTCGTCGAATGGGTGGGATTGACCGGGCGCGAACAGGCGAAGGTCCGCACCTATTCGCACGGCATGCGCGCCCGGCTGGCGATTGCACAGGCACTGCTGCCCGCGCCCGAATTGTTGATTCTCGATGAGCCCAGCGACGGCCTTGACCCCGAAGGCATTCACGAGATGCGTCAGACGATTCAACGCCTGCGCCGCGAACTGGGGCTGACGATTCTGCTTTCATCGCATTTGTTGAATGAAGTGGAACAGCTCTGCACCCGTATCGCGGTGATGAACCAGGGGCGCAAAGTGTTTGAAGGCACGCTGGCGGACGCCACCCGCCAGACCAACCGGGTCCGTCTGGAGGTGGATGATTTTGCCGCGGCCGTGGCCGGCCTGCGAGCGGCGGAACTCATCGTGGCGGAGCAGGGGAGTGAGCATGTGATTCTGCGGGCGGGCGTGGCGACGGCGCAGGTGACGCGCTGGCTGGTGCAGCATGACTTCGCGGTTCACGCCATCGCGGGCGAGGAGCAAACCCTGGAGGATTTTTACCTGTCGCTCATGGGCGACGCGCGCGACGCGGCGGTGCGGAAAGGCGGGCCCCCATGATGTTTTTCCGACAACTGCGCAGCGAACTGTGGAAGCTGTTTGGCAAGAAGCGAACCTACATCGGCTTTGGCGCCTTTCTGGTGGCCCAGAATGCCATGCTGCTCGCGTTTCATTATTCGCACTGGCAGCAAAACACCACGCGCCTTCTCGAAGGCAATGGTTACCTGGCGGCGCAATACATCTCGGCCCTGACGGTGGCCGTGATCATGTTGATTCCGCAAATCCTGCTGCTCATGCCACTGTATGCCTGCCTGGTCGGCGGGGACATGGTGGCCAAAGAGGCGGAGGACGGAACGCTGCGCATGATTTTATGCCGGCCGATTTCCCGGTTGCGCCTGCTGATGGTCAAATGGGTGGCCGGGCTGCTGTTTTGCCTTGTGCTGGTGCTTGCGCTGGGCGTGATGGCGCTGGCATTCGCGCGACTGTGGTTTCCGTGGCAGGATATGTTTGTGTTCGTGCCCGGGCCCGTGCGGGTGTTTGCGGTGCAGCCGGCGTGGGCCGGGCTGGGTTACTTTGCACTCGCGCACGTGGTGCTGGCCATCAACGCCGCCACCATGTTCGCGCTCGCGTTCATGTTCTCATGCTTCAACATGAAGCCCGCGGCGGCGACCATTCTCGCCCTGACCTTTCTGCTGGCGAATCTCGTGATGGAGAACATGCCGTTCTTCGAGGAATACAAGGACTTTTTCCTGACCAATCACTTCCGCTGCTGGTTGCTGGTCTTCAATCAACCCATCGCGTGGCCGGAAATGGCCAAAAGCCTGTGCGTGCTGGCGGGATTTAACGCCACGGCGCTGGTCATCGGCCTTTGCGCCTTCCACGTGCGTGACATCAAATCGTAGTGCGGTTTTGGGCCCGGCCCGGCGGCGGTTAATCACCGTGGTCGGGGCACCCGGATTCACCATGCCGGTCCGGCCGGGGAACCACAATCCGTTTGGCGTCGGGTGGCCGTGAGCCACAAAGAATAGTGGTTTTTTAGGGAGATTGAAGTTGTGCCAGCGGGCGTTTTTTTCTAAGATTTCGGCACCATTTGGAGGCGCCCAGACGGCCTCCGTTTTTGCATCATTTTATGTCCAACGAAGCCCTCGTGGCGGATCAGAACATCACCCCGGCCGGCACCGTGTCCGAGAGTTACGACGCATCAAAACTCGGCAAGCTGGAAGGGTTGGAAGCGGTGCGGAAAAAGCCCGGCATGTATATCGGTGGCACGGACGAACGGGCGTTGCACCACTGCGTCTCCGAAGTGCTCGACAACTCCGTCGATGAACATCTCGCCGGGCACTGCGACAAGATCGAGGTGACCATTCATGTGGATGGTTCCATCAGCATCCGCGACAACGGCCGCGGCATTCCGGTGGACATCCATCCGCAATACAAGATTCCCGGCGTCGAAATGGTCCTCACTACACTGCACTCGGGCGGCAAATACGGACAGGGCGGCTACAAATTTTCGGGCGGCACGCACGGCGTTGGCGCGAAGTGCGTGAACGCCGTCAGCGAATGGTTCGAGGTGGAAGTCTCCCGCGACAGCAAGGTGTATCACATGCAATTCGAGCGGGGCAAAACAGTCAGGAAGCTCGAGGTCATCGGCAAGGCCAAAGGCACGGGCACGCTCATCACGTTTATGCCAGATCCGGAGATTTTCCGCGAGACCACCGAGTTCAAGGCGGATCGGATTGCGCAGCGGCTGCGCGAGCTGGCGTTTCTGGATTCCGGACTCGAGATTATTTTCAACGACGAGCGCAACACGGAGGCGGAGCCTGAGCGGTTTTATTACAAGGACGGCGTGGAGGAGTTCGTCAAGCAGCTCAACAAAAGCCGGGAACCGATTCACCCCAAGCCGATCAGTTTCCGCAAAGAATCGCAGGTTAAAACGGACGACAAGAACGTCGAGGTTCATGTCGAGGTCGTGCTGCAATACAACGACAGCTACAACGATCAGGTGTTGTGCTACACGAACACCATTCACAACCCCGATGGCGGCGCGCATCTCTCGGGCTTTCGCAGCGCTTTGACCCGGGCGATCAACCAATACGCCAAGTCCAACAATTTGTTGAAGGAAAAGGATCCGCAAATCACCGGCGACGACGTGCGTGAAGGATTGACGGCGGTCATCTCGGTGAAACACAGCGACCCGAAGTTTGAGTCGCAGACGAAGGTGAAACTCCTGTCGCCTGAAGTCGAGAGCATCGTGGGCTCCGTATGCTATGAGGGGTTGATGAACTACTTCGACGCGAATCCGCCCGTCGCGAAGAAGATTGTGGACAAGGGGCTTAACGCGGCGCGGGCGCGGGAGGCGGCGCGCAAAGCACGCGAAGCCGTGCGCAAGAGCGCGCTCACTGGTGGCGGCTTGCCCGGCAAACTGGCGGACTGCTCCGATCGGAATCCCGAGAACACCGAGCTTTACATCGTCGAAGGTGACTCGGCCGGGGGCTCTGCCAAACAAGGCCGTGACCGCAAGTTTCAGGCAATTCTCCCCATTCGCGGCAAACTCATCAACGTGGAGAAGGCGCGCCTCGACAAGGTGCTTCAGAACAATGAAATCCGGACGATGATCACCGCCATCGGCACAGGGATCGGTGATGGCGAGGGCGAAGGGGCGTTCAACATCGAGAAACTCCGTTACCACAAGATCATCATCATGACGGATGCTGACGTGGACGGCTCGCACATTCGGACGCTGCTGCTGACGTTCTTCTATCGTCAGATGCCGCAGCTCGTGAAGCAGGGCTTTGTTTACATCGCGCAGCCGCCGCTTTACTCGGTGACGCGCAAGAAACGCACTGACTACGTGGATGACGACGTGCAGCTCAATCGCATCCTGCTCCAGAACGGCACCGAAGAAGTGAAGTTGCGGAATCTGGCCGATGGCCGTGAGTTCACGCCGAAGCAATTGGAGGAGATTCTTGCGCTGCTCGAATCACTCGACAAGCACGCCACCTACATCCGCCGCCAGGGCGGGGATTTTGCGAGCTACGTGGACAAGCGCAGTCCGGACGGCGCGTTGCCGCAGTTCATGGCGAAAGTGCGCGAAGGGAACGACGAGACGGTGCATTATTTCCTCAACAACGAGGCGCTGGAGGAATTCAAGGCCGCGAACGGCGACTTGTTCGGGAACGACACCGAGGTGGAGCGCAAGAAGGAGGGGCCGACGCGTCGCGCGAAGGTTTCCGACCTGCACCTGGAGAGCAAGGCCATCGGCGAACTGCTCAACAAGCTGTCGAAGAAGGGCCTGGCCGTGGACCACTATGCCGCGCAGGACAAGCCGCTGTTCGAGCTGACGGAGGGCGAAGGCGAGCGGGCGACCGTGACGCCGCTGTTTTCGATTCCGGAAATTCTCAACGGCGTGAAGGCGGTCGGCAAAAAGGGCATCCAGATTTACCGGTTCAAGGGACTGGGTGAAATGGACGCCAAGGAACTCTTCGAGACCACGATGAATCCCGTGAGGCGCAAGCTGCTGCGCATTGACCTTACCGATGCCGTCGAGGCGGAGGAGATGTTCGTCAGGCTCATGGGCGACGAAGTCGAGCCCCGCCGTCAGTTCATCGAAGACAATGCGCTGAACGTGAGAAACTTGGATGTCTAATGAAGGTGAGGTTTGACAAATGTGGTCACGCGTGACTACATTGGTGCTGTGAAAGCGAAACGAACCATAAAATACCCGGGGCAGAGGTCGGAGGCGACGGTTCTAAACGATGCGGTGGCGGTGCCCGGCATCGGGTTAACCATTCCGGTTCGAGCCGCCAAAGCCAAATTGTCGGCGTTGCTGGAACTGGTCGCCGGTGGGCAGGAAGTGACCATCACCTCAGATGGCGTGCCGAAGGCGGTCCTGTCGCCCGTGACGCCGCACAAGCCCCGCAAGGTGTTCACGGGAACTTGGGAGCAGCTCAAGACCATGCCGATGCAAACCGAGGGGCCGTTCGCTGACGAGATCGTCCGCGCTGACCGGGATGGGAGAGGTTGGTAAGCTGATGTATCTCGACTCCTGCGTCATCGTCAAGCTGGTCAGCCACGAACCCGACAGCGCGGCGTATCACGCCGTCGTCGCCGGACAACCCGTCGTCACGTCAGAGCTTGCCGTGGTGGAAGTGCGATCCGCCCTGCTCACCAAAGAACGGGCAGGGCGGATTTCGCGCCCGGACCGGCTCAAGGGCTGGCGGCTGTTTCAGGACAAGGTCCGGGATCAGGAATTCGTCCTGCTTACTCTGGACCGCCGCGTGATCGAGCGGGCGGGTGCGGTCATTGACCAATGCCATCCCCACGTTGCCCTGCGGACGCTGGACGCTATCCATGTGGCCACGGCGGAATTGCTCGGCGGCGAACAGATGTGCAGCAGCGACCAGCGCGTGTGCGACGCGTCCGAATTGATTGGCTTGTCGCTGGTGCCGCCGCCGGGAGCCCCAAACTAGATTTAATCATGCCAGACGAAACTGAATCCAATCCGCCGCAGGACTCGACCCCATCGCAGCCGGGCGGCGCCTATTCGCAGGGCGAGAAAATCACCAAGATCAACGTTGCCGAGGAAATCAAGGCGTCGTTCCTGGACTACTCGATGTCCGTGATCATCTCCCGTGCGCTGCCCGATGTGCGGGACGGTTTGAAGCCCTCACAGCGACGCATTCTGTATGCGATGGAGCAGCTCTCGCTGTTCCCGGGGCGCAAGCACTACAAGTGCGCCAAGATTTGCGGTGACACCTCCGGTAACTACCACCCGCACGGCGAGGCGGTGATTTACCCCACGCTGGTCCATATGGCACAGTCGTGGGCGATGCGCGAGCGGCTGGTGGACGGCAAGGGCAACTTTGGCTCCATCGAAGACGATCCGCCGGCGGCGATGCGTTATACCGAGGCCCGGCTGACGCACCTCGGCGCGGCGTTGATGACGGACATGGACAAGGACACGGTGGACTTTGTCCCGAACTACGACGAGCGCATGACGGAGCCGACGGTGTTCCCGGCGGCGTTCCCGAACCTGCTGGTCAATGGCGGCACCGGCATTGCGGTCGGCATGGCCACCAACATGCCCCCGCACAACCTCGGCGAAGTCATTGACGGCATCTGCGCGCAAATTGACAAGCCCGCCATCACGCCGATGGAGTTGATGAAACTCATCAAGGGGCCGGACTTTCCGACGGGCGGCGTCATCTGCGGCATCGAGGGCATCAAGAATTACTTCGAGACGGGCAAGGGCAGTGTGAAGCTGCGCGGGCGCGTGGGTTCCGAGGAAATCCGCAACGGCCGCGAGCAGCTCGTCATCACGGAGATTCCCTTCAACGTCAACCGGGCCGCGCTGGAACAGGCCATCGCCAATCTCGTCAACGAAAAGGTCATCACGGAAATCTCCGCGATGCGCAACGAGTCCGACGAGCACACGCGGCTCGTGATGGAGCTCAAGCGCGAGGCGTTGCCCAAGGTTGTCATCAACAATCTCTACAAGCACACGCAACTGGAAGTCAGCTTCAGTGTGAACTGCCTGGCGATTGATCATGGCCGGCCGAAGACGCTCAATCTCAAGGCGCTTATCCAGTGTTACATCGAGCACCGCCGTGAGGTCGTGCTGCGTCGGACGCGCTACGAACTGCGCAAAGCCGAGGAACGCGCCGAATTGCTGGAGGGCTACCTCATCGCGCTCGCGAATCTCGACGAGTTTATCCACATCATCCGGTCCAGCCGCAACCGTGATGAGGCGCGCATCAAGCTGCTCGCCTTCGAGTGGTCGCGGGCGCAGGTGGAGCAGTGGGGCATCTTGATTCGCAGCGAAGAACGCATGCAGAACGGACGTTACACGCTGACGGAGCGGCAGGTGGACGCGATTCTCGATCTGCGTCTCTACCAGTTGACTGGGCTCGAAATCGACAAGGTCGAGTCGGAATACAAGGCATTGCTCGAAACGATCAAGGATCTGCTCGACATCCTGGCAAAGGAATCGCGCGTGATGGCGATCATCAAGGCTGAATTGCAGGCCATCAAGGAAAAGCACGCCACGCCGCGCCGGACCGAGATCGTGCCGGACGAGGGCGAAATCGCCATCGAAGACCTGATTGCCAACGAAGGCGTCATCATTACGCTGACTCACGCTGGTTTGATCAAACGCACCGCTGTGAGCGCCTATCGCGCGCAGCGGCGTGGCGGCAAAGGCGTCATCGGCATGGCAACACGCGAGGGCGAAACCGCCGAGGACAAGGACTTCGTCGAGCATCTCTTCACGGCCAGCACGCATGACTACCTGATGTTCTTCACGAACACGGGGCGCGTTTATGTCGAGCGGGTGCATGAGATTCCCGACATGGGCCGGGCGTCGAAGGGGCGGAGCATCGCCAATCTGCTCGAACTCAAGGCGGACGAGAAGATTGCCGCGATGATCCGCATTCTCTCGAAGACCGGTGAAAACCGTGAAGACATCACCTGGCAACAGCCCGGGGAATTGTTCTTTGCCACCCAGCACGGCACGGTCAAGAAGACGGCGCTCAGCGATTTCGCCAACGTCCGCAAGGGCGGTATCATTGCCATCACTATTGAGGCGGGAGACACGCTGATTGATGTGAAACAAACCCGTGGAAGCACCGAAGGTGGGGACGAAGGGGATGATGTCGTGCTGATTACCCGCAATGGCATGAGCATCCGGTTTGGTGAATCCGATGTCCGGTCCATGGGGCGTTCCGCGGCGGGCGTGAAGGGCATTACGCTGGCGGAAGGGGATGCTGTGGTGGCGCTGGCCGTGGTGGTGCCGGACGCTGCACTGCTGGTGGCAGGTGAGAATGGCATTGGCAAACGAACCTCCTTCGATGAATACCTTGTGCAATCCGAAAGTGGCACGCGGAAGCAGTCGCGGGGGGGCAAGGGACGCATCACGATGAAGGTTGGCGACAAGACGGGCGGGGTGATTGGTGCTCTGCCGGTCTGCGACACGGATGAGATCATGCTGATTACGGTGGGCGGCCAGATGGTCCGCACCTTTGTGAAGGACATTCGGGAGGCGGGCCGGAACACCATGGGAGTAAAGCTCATAAATCTGGACACGGGCGACAAGTTGCAGGCCATTGCGCCGGTCATCAGTGAATCGCAGGAAGACGGCACGGAGGGCGTGGGTGAAGTGCCCGGCAAGTGATTGTGGGCACCGTGGATAGCCTGGTTTGCGAAAGGCTGAGGCGTGGCAGAAAACCTGCTATTTCCGGGGCACGCACGCATGGCCAAACTGGTCGTCATTTCCAAATCGCTGACAGGTTTAACCCATGAGTTGGGCCGCCAATGGGTTACCGTAGGAAGATCTCCGGGAAACGCACTCCAACTGCCGGAGCCATCAGTTTCCGGACAGCATGCGGAGTTTCGGTGGAATGGCGAGGAACTCCTGGTTCGGGACATGCATTCCACCAATGGGACATTCATAGAAGGCAACCGTGTCAGCGAGGGGGTGCTCAAGCCGGGCAACACCATTCGGGTTGGCGAAGTCGAGTTGCGCCTGGAGTTGACCGCGGAAAAGCCCGTCCCGCCCGTGGTTCGGGTGGCTCCCGTGGCAGCGGCCAGTTCCACCACGAGGACGACAGCTTCGGATGGCGTGGCGGCGAGGCACAAGGTGCTGTTGGTGGATGACAGCATGGCATTCCTCGAAACCATCAGCGAATTGTTCGAGGCGCTGAGTGAAGGAACGTGGGAAATCCACAAGGCCGTGGCTGCCGATCAGGCGCTCGCCGTTTTGCAGCAACACCCGATTGAACTGGCGGTTCTGGACATCAACATGCCGTTGTTGGATGGCGTGCAGCTTTTGGGCATCGCGCATCGCCGGCATCCCGAGGTGAAGATGGTGGTGCTTACCGGCAACGCCAGTGAGAGCCGCCGGACAACCTGTCTGGCCACCGGTGCCGAATTGTTTCTGGAAAAGTCCGCCACGCCGGACGGGGCACGGTTCCTTTTCAATGTGCTCAATGATTTGCTGCTGTGGAAGCAACGCGAGGGGTTTTCCGGCACGTTGCGGCAGGTGGGACTGGCCGATGTGGTGCAAATCCAGTGTCTGGGCCGCAATTCATGCGTGCTGGAGGTTCGCACCGCGCAAGGCGGCGGGGAAATTTACATTCACGAGGGGGTGATTACGCATGCGCGAACCGGCGAGCTGACGGGGGTGCCGGCGTTGAACCGGCTGCTGGGGCTCAGTGCGGGCGAGTTTCACGTGAAGCCCTATCAGAGCCCGGTGGAAGTTACGATCAGCGGATCGTGGGAGATGCTGGTCATGGAAGCCGCGCGGCTGAGAGATGAGGAGAGGATTCAGCCGGCTGGCGACGACACGGTCCACCTGACCACCCTGCCTGCGCCAGCAGCTGACGGTGACTCTCAGCCGGAAACGGAGGACGTAACGGCGCCGGCAACTGAGCGTGAGAAGGAAGTGATCGATGAAATCACCGGCGATGGTTTTGTGGTGGTTTCAACTTACGACGGGGAATGGCACCTGACGAACGATCAAAAATAGAAACCCAGCCTTCGCCCTTTTCTCAAGCCGCTGCCTGCCCTTATCGATTTGCTCGCTACACCACCGGGCGGCTTGAGCGTTGCAGTATATCTCCCAGCACTGACCCCATCTCGCCGCAACGCGATTCCAGCCATTTGGCGTCATCCGGAATGGGGGCGGGGGCGCACTCGGGTTCATGCGTCAAATAATCGAGCCCGGCAAGATGCGCGGCGGTTCGCAACTGGGTCTGCACCAGATAATAGGCATCGCTCTCTCGCGGCCCTTCAATCAGTCCGATCAAGGCCCCCTCGCGGCCCCGGCGTTGACGGCTCCAGCCTTCCATCCACTCCGCGACATGTCGTTTCAGTCCAGGATCGGCTTCGGCCGCCACGATGATCATCTGGGCGGAGCACGCATGCTCGGCCGCCACGGAAGCCGCCTGCGGTTCGGCCAGTTGATCGAATGTGCACCAATGGATTTGAAAATCGATCCCCGGCCAGAAGCGGGCCACCATGTTCTCACACACTCGCATTGCGCGTCGGCGGGCTTCCGCGCTGTCAAACGTCACCAAGACCGACCAGCGTCCTTCACTTTCGGTCCCGGTCAAAGCTGAAGTTACGGGCAACATAGACGGACCTCCCGCAGTCAATGACTGCACTCTGGGTTCAACACAACATCGTCCGCGTTCGGGGAAATGCAACCAGTGGCAGCTCCGGTCAGGGCGAAAGCCGCGCGTGCTGCCAGTGGCCACCGGCATCGCGCGTGTAGCTGAAGCGGTCGTGCAGCCGGCTGGCCCGGCCCTGCCAGAATTCGATCCGTTCGGGAACCAGCACATAACCACCCCAATGCTCCGGCATCGGCACCGTGGTTTGGGCGAACTGGGCCTCCAGTTCGCGCATGCGGGTTTCGAGAAACTCGCGGTTTGGCACCGGGCTGCTTTGGTCGGATGCTACTGCGGCCAGCTGACTGCCCCGGGGCCGGCTGTGAAAGTAGGTTTCCGACTCTGCCCGTGGCAACTTGGAGACCCGGCCGGCAATGCAAACCTGCCGTTCCAGTTCCGGCCAGTAGAATGCGAGGGAAGCATTCGGGTTGTCTGCCAGTTCCCGGCCTTTGCGGCTGTGGTAGTTGGTAAAGAAGATGAACCCGCGTTCATCAGCCCCCTTCAGCAGAACCGTGCGCACGGAAGTTTTGCCCTCGGCGTTGACCGTGGCCAGCGCCATGGCGTTGGCCTCCAGGTTTGGGGCGCCGAACAACGCGGCGAAGCTTTTGTAAATCCCGATGGCAAACCGCCGCCACCGGCCGCCGGTGGATTTGGCGTGCAGCGCCTCGGCGAACCAGCGGTCGAACTGCCGCAGCGGATCGGCATCCAGCCCGCTGCGTTCGAGGTGGCCGGCGGTGTAGTCCCGGCGAATGTCGGCAATGGCCATGGCGGCTGACTTTAAACGCCCGGCGCCGGGCGGGCAATCTCGGGTGCGAAATGCAGCCGGCCGCACAAGTAATCCGCGATGCGCCACTGCAGAAAGGGGATGCACTTTGCCGGCGTGGCTTTGTTGCGGCGGGGCCACAGCGCGGTGAAATCGCGATCCAGTTGCTGAAGCTCGCGAATTGCCCGGGTGGCCAGTTGTTTGGCCGTGCCACGGGACCCACGCGCGAGCGCCTGTTGCCAGAGCATGAGATGGCAGGATTGGGCGGCCATGCGGGCGGCGAGATCCAGTTCCGCAACCAGCAGCATGCCGGAGGCGGTGTCGGGCCGGGCCCGCGCGAGCCGGCGGCGTTCGGTTTCGAGGCATGCCAAAGCGGCACGAAGGCCGGATGGCCGAACACGGGCGTAATACTTCAAACCGTCGCGGCAGAACAGCTCATGGGACTCCGGCAACGGAGCGGCCAGTGCGGCTCCGAGCGGTGTCGCGTTGGGTGTGTCATACCCCAGCCGGCGATGCGCCAATCCGAGTTCCAAGGCAGCCCGCGCCGTGTGGCCGCTCCGGTCGTTGAAAACCTCGCGGCTGGCCACCGCAAGCAGCGTGTCGTCATCGAGCGAACGGCTGTTCCAGCTCAGCGCGGCTCCGGCGAGCATCGGCAACCAGCTTACAGCGAGCGGCTGCGGGTGACCGCCATCTCCCCAGTCCGTGGTGAGGTAACCGATGGCGCCGCGCGCACGACCGGTCCGGGCGGCGGCCTTCAGGTTGGCGAAGGCGTTGTCGTGTTTGCCCACGAGCGTTGCCCACGTCGAAGTGCCGGGGCAAACGTAGAAGGGAATGCCGGCTTTGGCGAACTGCGCCGTTTCGCGGGCGAAGGGATGGTTGGCCTCGTAGCCCCAGTTCAACGCGATTACGTCCCGCGGCAATTTGCGGATGAGTTCCGGGTGATGCAGGATGATGTCGCCCCAGAACATCATGCGTCGGCCGCGCCGCGTCACTTCGCGGTGGATTTTTCTTACAAAATCGAGATAGACGCGCCCCTTGCCCCGCTTGGCGCAAAGCCTCTTGCTCTGGCCGCGCCCCAGATCCCAGGTCTCATCGCAGCCGACGTTGAAACAGGTGCTGCGAAAATGCGGGAGCAGTTCGTCGTAAAGCCGGCGCAGGAAGCGGAGTGAGCCCGGGTGGTTTGGCGCGAGCGTGGACGGATAACGCCAGAACGTGCCGCCGCCATCCGGCCACGGTGCCGCCATTTCGGCGAGTGGCTTCAACCGGGGATCGGCAAGAAATTCGCGCAAATGGCCGAAGGAATTTTGGTTGGGCACCAGGTCAATGCCGAGCCGGCGGCAATGGGCGTCAAGCCGGCGGATTTCCGCGCCGGTCAGCGCGCCCCAGTCACGCCAGACGGACTTGAAATCGCGATAGGCAAAAGTGTGTTCGGTGTAGAGCTGCAGTTCGTTGATTTTGAAATCGGCCAGCTTGTCGGCCAGATCGAGCAACGTTGCCAGCGTGGGCACGCGGCCCCGCGAAATGTCGAGCATCACGCCGCGACGCGGGAAATCTGGCCAGTCGCGGATGCGAAGAAACGGCAAGTGGCGTCCGTGTTCACGGAGCAACTGCCGCAGCGTGGCGATCGCTGCGCGCAAGCCGGGGAGTTCGTTGAACTCGATGAGCACGCCGCGATGGTCAATCGTGAGCGTGTAGAACTCCGTTTGTAGTTCCGACTTTAGCCGGTCCGTTTTTGCCGGAGCAGGAGACCGCCTAAAGGCGGGACTACGAACGGCGCGGATGTTCGCCGGGCGGGCGGTTGTTGCCCGCACTGTGTCAGCGGGAATGATGCTGATGCGGGGCTGGAGCCCGGCGCTCCAATGTTGTAGGCGTTCCCTGATGGTTCGCGCTTCGTCCGGATTCAGCGACTCGTCCAGTTCCAAGGTCGCGCGCCGAGGCAGGACAAGAATCCCCGCCAGCCGTTTGAGCGATCGGGGATAAGGCAGCAGGCGAAAGCGCATAAGACTGTCATCGAAGCCGAAGTATGTAGAACTTTGGGGTGTTGTCAGGTATGGTGGCCTGATTCAGCGTCGCCGAGAAAATATTATTGGAGCGATTGAATATGAAATTGGTGGCCACCGTGGACCATTGACTGCGAGGTAGTGCGAGGTTGGTGGTCTCCAAAAGATAATAGGTTCCGCCAAAGTTGCAGGCGGCGGTGAAGATCAGGTCGCCGCCCGGCGCAAGATTGTTGGTTAGACGGGGTGGAATCGGGGGATAAACTTGTTCAGGAAGCGCGGGATCGGTTGAAGTAAACCCATCGCCAAGTTGTTCCATGGAATTGCGGCCCATGGCCCAGACTGTGCCGTTCTCTTTTGTGAAGAGGCTATGTTCCTCCCCGGCGGCAATGGCGACCACGTTGCTTGCACAAATCAATTGCGGAACATTGGTGAAGCCGCCAACGCCAGTTCCCAATTCACCGTAAGAGTTGTCTCCCGTGCCCCAGAGGCTGCCATCAGCTTTCAGGAAAAGGCTATGGTATCGCCCGGCGGCTATCGCAATCACACCATTGGAAAGGATCAACTGCGGTCGGTTGGTGTTGCTGTAGGTGCCAATACCGAGTTGACCTGAGGTGTTGTTTCCCATGCCCCAGAGGCCCCCGTCGGTCGTAAGGAACAGGCTGTGATTATAGCCGCCGGCAATGGAGATAACGTTGCTGGTGACCACTTGCACTGGTCTATTGGTGAAGCCGATACTGCCATATCCCAACTGGCCGTAGTAGTTATCACCGAACGCCCACAGGCTCCCGTCGGATTTCACGAACAGACTATGGTTCCCTCCGGCAGAGATGGCCGTCACATCACTCGACACGATCTGCTTCGGTGAGCTGGTTGGGCTCGCTGTGCCATCGCCCAATTGCCGATAGCTGTTGTCCCCCATCACCCAGAGGCTGCCGTCAGTCTTCAGAACCATTGTGTGGAGATTGCCCCCGCTCACGGTCTTGACGCCTGAGGCTAGAATCATCTTCGGGCGATTTGTGTTATTCTGCGTGCCGTCACCCAACTGGCCCGATTGGTTGCATCCACATGCCCAAAGGCTGCTGTCGGATTTCAAGAACAGCGAATGCAACGCTCCCGCGAAGAGGCTCACTACTCCGTTGGTGGCGATGAGTCGCGGGCGGTAGATGCCGTCAAATGTCACCGTCGTCCCGTCCCCGAGTTGACCGTAGGAGTTGGCGCCCATGCTCCACACACTCCCATCGGAACTCAGGAACAGGGAGTGGAATTCGCCAGCGGCGAGGTTCGTTGAAGTCGTGGAGGCTGGGGCTGAAGCCTCGAGAAAAACTGCCATCAAAATCGCCAAGCCGGATGCGAATGCCAGTTTCACATCTTCCGCCTATTTCGAAATCATTCCCGAATTGCGGGCGTAGTTGAAAATCCCGCCGGCATCCACCACGGGGCGCACGTCGCCCAAGGGTTTGAAGTGATACACCTTGCCGGTGGCCTTCACCGTCACCGTGGTTTGATCGAGATCCACCGTCACCACGTCGCCGGTCTTGAGCACGTCGCAAAGACGTTCGGTCATTTCGCAGGGGTAAAGCTCGCCAGTGGCGACGCAGTTGCGGAAGAAAATGCGCGCGAAACTCTCCGCCAGCACGATCCGGCAGCTTGCCGAGCCCAATGCGATGGGTGCGTGTTCGCGGGAACTGCCGCAGCCAAAGTTTTTCCCCGCCACGACGATGGGATATTCGCTGTCCAACTGGCCGTCCTTCACATAGCGCGTCGCGTAGAGCGACTCCGGCAGCCCGCACAGCGCGTAACTGCCGAGTTTTTCATACTCTTCGGCGATGGTCGGCACGAGGTTCAAATACTGCGCGGGGATGATCTGGTCGGTGTCGATGTTGTCGCGCACCACATAGACCGGGCCTGTAAATACCGATTGCATTGGGCCAATTTGGGATGCGGGACGCGGCTTTTCAATCAGATTTGCGCGCGGGCCGAATTTGCCTCGCCCAGTCCGCGTCTGTGGTTTAGGTTCGCCGCGTCACCTGAACCCCGAATGCCTATGAAATTGAACCGCCGTCAGTTTCTGGAATCAACCGGACTTGCCGCCGGTTCGCTGTTGTTGGGCGCCGGCGCACTCGCCGCTGCGGAGCCAGGCAAACCGAAGGCCTTTGATGCCGCCGATAAAGTGGCGCTCGGCCAGTCGGGTCTCAAGGTAACCCGGCTCAGCCTGGGCACCGGTATGCACGGCGGCCAGCGGCAGTCGAATCAGACGCGCCTCGGGCAGGCGAAGTTCACCGAACTGGTGCGGGGGGCGCATGACCGGGGCTCGCGTTTCTTCGATCTGGCTGACCTTTATGGCTCGCACCCGTTTTTTGCCAGGGCCATGAGCGGTGTGCGGCGCGATGAGTATGCCATCACCACCAAGATCTGGTGGAATCGCGGTGGCATTCCCGAAGCGGAGCGCCCCGACGCGGACGTGGTGGTCGGCCGTTTTCTCAAGGAACTCAAAACCAACTATCTTGATCTAGTCTTGCTGCACTGCGTCACTTCCGGGCAGTGGCCCGACGAATTGCGCAAACAGATGGATCTGCTCGCGGGACTCAAAAAGAAGGGCGTCATCCGCGCGCATGGCGTTTCCTGTCATTCCCTGCCGGCCTTGCAGGCGGCGGCGAAGGAGCCTTGGGTGGACTCGATTCACGCGCGCATCAACCCCTATCACGCCCGCATGGACGGTTCCCCGGATGAGATTCTCACCGTGCTGCGCACCGCCAAGAACAACGGCAAAGGCGTCGTGGGCATGAAGATCATCGGTGAAGGCACGTTCCGCAACGACATGGACAAGAAAAAGGAATCCGTGCGCTTTGCCCTGCAAAGCGGCTGCGTTGATGTGCTGCTGGTTGGCTGTGAGAACCTGACGGAACTCGACGAGATTCGACAGTTCATTGCGGCGGTCCCGGCATGACGCGCGGCGCGGGGAATTCGGTGCTTCAGGAGGCCGCGACGAGCCGGCGTAATCCCGCCTGCAACGCGCGCTGGCAGGAGGATGTCAGGAGTTCGTTGTAAAGGAGACACGCGGCAACCCAGGCCGAAAAAATCAACGCGACCATCGTTTCGTGGTTGGTGCCCATCGCGAACAGCCAGGCCACGGCGAACGCCGTCCACGGGACGAGCATCGTCAGCACGAAAGCCCGCCCGGCTGCCTTCAACTGTGACGATTGGCGAAGTGCCTCGCGCAGGCCAACCCAGCGGAGCGTCTTGAAATCGCTCAGCGTAATGAGCGCTCCGCCGAGGAAGAAAGCCGAAAAGATCATGCCTGCGTCGGCGTCCATGTGGAGCTGCTTGCTGCCCACCAGCATGGCCAGTTCGAGCACGACGTTGGTGCTCAGGATGGTCAGCAAGGTTGCCCAATGCTGTCGTTTGAAGGCTTCATGATGCGCCTGCAGCATTTCCGCGTCGGTCACGGGCGTGACGAGAATCGCCTCCAGCGCCCCGCATTCCCGGTCCTTGTGCACGCGTTGCGTGGCGGCAAAAAGCAGTTGGACGCGCGTGAACAAGTGCAGCCCGTAGGCCGTGCAAAACGCGGCGATGAATCCCACCTCCCAGTTGTTCGTGGTGACAGATGTCAGCACCATCATCAGGAAAAAGGCCAGTGCGCCGCCGCGCACAAGTTTCACCCAGACCGGGTCAAATGCGTCGCGCGCCGCGAGCCAGAGCAGGGGAGCGGCGTGCATCGGCAAGGCCCACCACGGCAACGCCCGTGTGCGATGACGGTTCGGGCACGGGGTTTCTTCGGTGTCATGGGCCTCCGTTCCCGTGTCCGCCCACACCTGTGACAGTCGTCCACTGGCGATTGCCACCAAGCCAATCAGACCTGTCGCGAGGCAGAGGATGGAACCCCAAAAGATGCTGGCGCCTGCTCCCGTTACCGACGCCCGGCTTAGGCGGAAATTGGCGTCGAACGCGAAGATCAGGGCGGTCATGGGCGAGAGTTGCGCCACGCCGTAAAGGTTGCTGTGCCGGTGTGCCAGTCCCCGGAGCAATGGCGGCAGCCACGGCAGCAGGGCCAGCAAGAGCATCGTGATCATCGTGGCGAGAACGGCAGTCCGCGCGTCCCGCAGGTGTGTTGAATAGAACATCCCGCAGGCAAGGGAGAGGACCAGGGTCAGGGCGAGCACGAGCAGAAGGCGCAGCACTTCGCCCCAGAGCACGCTCCCGAGCAGCAGCGGCAGAAAAAACACCGGGAAAGCGCCCAGCAACGCGTAGCCCACCTGCAACGAATGCGTGACCATTTTGCCAAGGATGATTTCCCATGGGCGCAGTGGCGTCAGGAACAGCAGCCCCAGTGTTCCTTCGCGCTTCTCCCGTGTAATGGCGTCCGCCGTGAGATACGCGCCCGTGAACAGGCTCAGGCCAAATCCCGCGACGGCCAGACAAATCAGCACGGTCAGGCCCCGTTCGCGGGGGCTGATTTGTGGCAACAACATCCCAAAGGTGAACGCCAGGGTGGCGGCGATCCCGAATACCAGCCGCAAACGCCATGTTTCGCGGCGCCGCGCCGCGGCGCGCAATTCGCGGTAGATGATGGTTTGCAGGTTCACGGGGATGCCGCGCCAGCATGCGAAAACGTGCTGACCAATGCAAATATGTTGCCGCCACTTCGCTGCGAGTTCCATTCAGAGCTGGAGCCACCGTTCGGTTTCCGTAAGCTTGCTCGCGCAGGCGGAAATTTATTGCAAGCCATGAAGACGCAGATTCCCGAGCAGCTCAAGGCCGACGTGCCGCAAACCACCTGGGGCAAGATTCTCACCGCGACTCCGGTCATCATGACCGTGGTCGCCACCATGCTGGCCGGGCTGGCCTCCAGCGAAATGACCCGGGCGCAATACGACCGTTCGCTGGCCGCGCAGCAGCAGTCCAAGGCGGGCGACCAGTGGAATTTCTTTCAGGCCAAGCGTCTCCGGGCGTCCCTTCAACGCAGCACACTCGACACGGTGGAAGCCGTCGCTGCGGTGCATCCGCTCGACCTTGCGGCGCTTTCCGGGGTGGATCGTGTGCCAGGGGCGAAGGCGGCGTTGCAAACGGGCGAACTGCCGCCGCTCCCTGCGGCGCCCGCCGTGGAAACCAATTTGCAGGCGGCACTGACGGCGCTTGAAGGCGAACGCTCGGAGAGCGAAATCATGCCGCTCTTGCTGAAGGTCAGGCCGGAGACATTGGAGACCGCCTTGCGCGCCGCGCGGGACCGGGCGCTGGCCTACGATGCGGTGATCACGCCCATCAGTCGCGCCATCGACCAGATCGAAGCGGCTTTGGCCGGGAACGGTTCCGTGGAGCAGCGACGCGATTTTGCTGCGGCGCGGTTGCGTTACGCGGCGGCGCGCTACGATGCGGAAGCGCGGTTGAATCAGGCGATTGCCAGCCTTTACGAACTGCAGGTGCGGCAGGGCAATCACTCGGCGGAACGTCATCACAAGCGCAGCCAGCGTTTTTTCTTTGGCATGCTGGCGGCCCAGGCGGCAGTCATCATTTCGACATTCTCGCTCGCGGCCCGGCAACGCAGCATGCTGTGGTCGCTGGCGGCGGGCGCGGGCCTCGCGGCCATAGCCTTCGCCATCTACGTTTATCTCTACGTGTGACGCAGCGGCATCAGAAGCTGCTCTTGAACGGGAAGGTGTTTTTCACCGTGCTGGCGGCGTCGGCCGTTGGAACGCCGCGCGTGTCAGCCACCCCGGCGGCCAGCCCGGCGGCATATGCCGACGCGGCGGAGGTGCCGGTGATCAGCCACGGCTGGCCGTTGTAATACACCACGCTCGTGCCGGGGGCCACCATGTCCACAAAGCTCCCGTAGTTGGCGTAGCTGGCCTTGGCCGTGACGGCGATGGATTCCGGATAAGCCGCGGGAAAAAACGGCGTGGTGACCGGATCGTTGCCCGCCGCCGCGAAGACGGGGATCTGCTCGCCGGCAACCTGCGTGATGACACTGTGCAGAAACGTGCTGTCCGTGTAGCTGCCGAGGCTGAGGTTGATGATGGTGGCGCCGCCGTTCACCGCGCGGATGATGCCGCCGGCCACGTCGAAGGTCGTGGTGGTCGGGTTGGGACCGTAAACGTCCACCGGAAGAATTTGCACGCGGGTTTGTCCGGCCGTGGTGCCTTGCAACGCGCGGAGAATCGTCTCCGCCATCGAGGTTCCGTGCGTGGGTTCGCTGGATGACCTGGCTTCGCCGGCCACGGAGATTTGCGGCAGCAGGAACTGCTGCAACTCGGGGCCCAGCGATTGGAGGGCGGTGTCAATCAGCCCGACCACGACACGCCCATCGGCCGGCGGTGGATTCAACTTCAACTGGACCGGGCCCACGGAAGTCCCGGCCAGCCGCTGCGCGGAGGGCGGTTGATCCACGAAGTAATTGTAATCCGTGCTGTCCACGTCCGGGTTGCCGGCCAGTTCGGTGCGGGCGGTCTCCATGGCGGCAGCATCGTCAAACTCGAGCAGGTAGGCGTTCAAGTCGCCAATGCGCGCCTTGACCTTGGCGCCCAGCTTGCGGGCCAGCGCCTCGATGCTGGCGCCCGGCTTGAGGCGGACGATGAGCTGGGTGGGCGCATACTTCGTGGCGTGGATCACCGGTTCGGCGGCGGCGGGCTGAATCTCCAACGTCGCGGCGTCGCGTGTGGTGCGGAACACGAAGAGCTTGGTGGCGGCGTCCGTTTGCGGCACAAACGCATAATTCAAATCCCCCAGCAGAATGCGCATGGCCTCACCGCGCGCGCGGCCATTGAAATGGGCGGTGAACGTCTTGCCGGGAGTCGGCTCCAGGTAGATGTGCCAGCCGGTTTGTTTCGCAATTTGCCCGAGCGTTTCAATCAGCGGCGCGCCGTCCAAATTCACATCGAGCGTCTCCTGATCCGCGTGCCAGCGCACCCCGCCGTTCGCGCGCATCGCCCCGCCGGCCAGCAGCAGCGCCGCCAGCAGAACGCCAAGCCCCCGCGCAAAGTTCCAGGTGGTTTTCATGGTGATTTACCCATCAGACGCACAGTGACCATGTTCAGTTCGAAATTGTTCCCGCGCAACCGAAACCTTGCGCGGGCGGCCGTCATTCGGGGTGGATTAGCCTTGCGACCGGGAATCGAGGGTTGGTAGGGTTTTCAGCAGCTTATGGCAGCCATCGGCCGGTTTCAAAGGGGCGAGGAAACCTTCCACGCGAAAGTGGTGGATGGCGAATTGTTCAAGCTGCGCGGCGACGTCTTCGGTTCGCCTTCCTTCGACAAAAAACCTACCCCCTGGAAAGGCGTCCGCACACTGGTGCCCATTGTGCCCTCCAAGATCATCTCCGTGGGCGTCAATTACGCCGACCACGCCCGCGAAATGGGCCGCACCCCGCCGAAGGATCCCCTGATCTGGTTCAAGGCCACCACGTCGCTCATCCCCGATGGGGCGAAAATTGAGCTGCCGTTTCCCAAGCATCGCAACGATTACGAAGCCGAGCTGGCGGTGGTCATTGGCCGGAAGATCCGGAACGTGACGCCGGCGGCGGCCTCCCGTTACATCCTCGGCTACACGGCCGCGCAGGACATTACGGACCGCACCATCCAGGCGGCCGAAAGCCAGTGGGCCCGCGCGAAGTCGTTTGACACCTTCACGCCACTGGGACCTTACATCGAGACCAAGATCGACCCGCACGAATTGAGCATCCAACTGTTCCAGAACGGCCAGCTCCGGCAGAACTCAAACACCTGCCAGCTCATTTTCAACTGCTACCAGCTGGTCAGTTTCATCTCCACGAACATCACCCTCCTGCCGGGCGACGTCATTCTCACCGGCACACCTGGCGGCATTGCTCCCATTCAAAGCGGCGACCGCCTCGAAGTGCGGATTCAGGGCCTCGCGCCGCTGGTCAACACGGTGAAGTAAACTGCGCCCGCTCGAATCTCACTGCGCCCCTTCAGATTGAAAGCGGTGGTATCCACCGCAGTCCAAAACGATGGCGCGTTGGTTGGGCCGCATGAAAGTCGCCAAGTTGCAACGAGGCTTCATTCCACTGTTGATTTCGATTCCTCGCGGCTTTGCGTCTTTGTGTTTGGCCCCGACTTTGCCCGGAGCGCCGGCGTCCCCGCCGGCTTGTGCCGATCGATTCACGGCTCGCGTTCAATTCTGGTTTGATCGAACCGTCAATCTGCCCGTTTGTCCCAAGCCGCCGGGGACGGCGGCGCTCCCAAGGCCGTAAAGCGTCTTGGAGTGCGCCAGTCCTCTGGCGCTTTGGCGGCAAGCAAGGACCGAACGTGCCGAAGGCACGATGGAAATTAGCCAGCCACGTGAGTGGCTGGGTGGGGTGGAGTGATGATTCGTGCCGGAGGGCACGGTGGAGCAGGGCGTGATTCCCGGCGTCCCTTCAGGACGTGACGATTTTGCGGGCGGCTGACCAGCCACGTTGTGGCTGGCTAATTTCCGGTTGTCCCGTTGGGACGAAGCCGAGGCTGTGCGCCAGCCCGCTGGCGCTTTGGAATCAAATCACCGCTTTATTCGCCCCAACCCCAGACTAGATGATTTGAATTATGGATAATTCATTCCCGAACCATTTGAATGAACAACGAAAAAACCAAAACATTCGTAAAAGGCCAACATCCAAACGCCGGCATCCCGCGTTTCGTCAACATGACGCCAGCATTGAAAGGCGCGTTGGCCACATTCGAAATGCTCCGCTTGTTTTAGCGTCGCTATCAATCTCAACTGCCTATCGAACGGTTTTGGGTGAATATCAATCACGTCAAAATTTGATTGGTAGTAATCAAATCTTGGGTGAAGTGCAAACAGTAGCCCCTTCGTGATCCGAATCATGCCCTGATGGAATTCGTGTGCGGGGATGCGTGCTCGGGCGAGGCCGGGGTGATCTGCTAACGTTTGCATCGAAGCGAGAAGGCTTTCGAAAAATCTCATTTGCCGACCCTTTGCCATCGTTCCCCCGAATACCTCTTGTTCTAGGATTTTCTGTCCTACCTCATTTCGGTCAAATGGAGTTGTAGCGGCAATCCGTAGCCGCTCATCGAATCCGGAATGTTGGTTGTTGCATCGGAAGCAGCAAGGAACGGCGATGAGGTTGGTCGGTTTCGGTGGCAGGAAAAGTCCAGATGGAGGAACGTGGTCGCGGGTTCTAAAATCCGCAGATGGTCGTTCGCCAGAGCGCAGCGCATAGCTCCGAACTGGTATCCCACACAGATAGCACCGTTCATCGTGCTTACCGGACTTCTTTGATTTCACGACGCCAACCATTTTCAGTCTTTATCCAAACTACCCTAGTCAGCGCTTTGTCCAACTCCTTCTTGATGCGTCCACGCGCGCGGTCAATCACGTCACCAATCAGTTCTAAAAACCCGGTGGCGTCTTGTGGTGTTGCCTGAACGAGGCAATTTCGAACGAGTTGTTTGCGGAGTAATTCGTAGGTCCATTTCTCCTGCTGGCGATCAAGCAGGTAGGACGCTGCGTATTCTTCAAGACGCGCGCGCAAAGAGCTCTCTGACAGCATCCCGCGTGTCTTGTGAAAGTCCTTTCTCACGAATTCGTTTTCGCAGGCGCTGCGCAAATCTGCCCCAGCAAAGCTAAAAAGGCGTGCGAATGTGGCCTTGTCGGGGATTCCTTTGCCAAGCCTCCACGATAAATCAATCACTGGAAATACAACGAAAAAGGCGACAAGCTCGTCTCGCAGAAGTCCATCATTGGGCTTCGCTAAATTCAGAAAATGGGTCGTCATCTTTAGCGAAGTGTCCCGGATTACTCCTTTCAGGGTCAGATCATCCTGCGCTGCAAATGCAGTGAGGAATTCCTCGATGCTCTGAGGCCTTTCGGAATAGTCGAGGCTCAATGCGCTATCGATAAGATGAAGCAGTCTGCCGCTGATGCGGCCTTGCCCTACCTCGACTGCTGGACGAAGTGAGTCTTCGCGCAACCTGTTTGGGGCCGGGAGCGGAGGCTTTCCTGTGACGAGTTCGTAGAGAGTCGCACCGATTGCGTAAATGTCTGTCCACGGTCCTAATCGCCCGCCCGGCATGAGCTGTTCTGGCGGTGCGTAGGCGGGTGTAGCGATGACCTGATGTTCAGTGCTTGAATCCACCTGAAACTGGACGGCGGCTCCAAGGTCTATCAACACGGGATTCCCATCGCCCCTGACGATTATGTTGTCAGGCTTGATGTCCCGGTGAACTAGTCCTGCCATATGCATTGCGAGAACCCCTTGGAAAAGCGGCTCTGCTATTCCAGCAATCTCCTCATCTGCAAAATTCGATCCCCTCTTCAGTATCAAATCACGCAGAGTAAGGCCGGTTTCGAAGCTCATCGCGAAATACGCCGTTGAATGAGCCTCGAAGAATCGCGTGACCCGAACGATGTTTGGGTGATTAAACTTCGCCAGTCGCCGGACTTCGGCCAAGAATTCGCGTTTTCCCTCCTGAAACCTTGGGGCTAGGACAGGACAAATCGGTTTCAAATCACCACCATTTCCCCTCGCGACAAGCCCACGGGGAGCAAATTCCTTGATGACGCAAAAATTTTGTAGGTTCCGATCTCGGCAAAGATACGTGATTCCGAACCCGCCCCTGCCGAGGACTTTTACGACTTCATATTCAAGAAACCTGCTGCCGGGAGCGAACGGCGTCGTCGGCTGGAAGGTCGGCCCAGCAGGTTTGCCTTGCCCTAAAATCTTATCGAAAAGTCCCATGCAATTTGGCGCGCCGAGTTTGGAGGAGGTGGGGTTGCCATTTCAACGCCAGAGACGGATTAATTGCCTTTCAATTTTTCCTAGTTCCCCCCGCCCGTGATTCGTAGTCTCTGCGCCCATGCGTTGGACACAGACATTCATCCCGACACTGAAAGAATCGCCGGCGGACGCGGAGATCGCGTCGCACAAGCTGCTGCTGCGCGCGGGGCTCATCCGCAAGCTCGGTGCGGGCGTTTATACCTTCCTGCCTCTCGGCTTGCGCGCGTTGCGCAAGGTGGAGCAGATCGTCCGCGAGGAGATGGATCGCGCCGGGGCGATGGAGGTGCTCATGCCCGCCATCCAGCCGAAGGAAATCTGGGAGCAGAGCGGGCGTTACGAGACGGCGAGCGGCGTGCTCTTCAAGGTGAAGGACAGCGCGCAACGCGACTGGGTGCTCAGCCCGACGGCCGAGGAGGTCATCACGTCGCTGGCGGCGAACGAGATCAGTTCGTATCGCCAGTTGCCGAAGAATTTTTACCAGGTGAGCCTGAAATTCCGCGATGAGATCCGTCCGCGCTTCGGCCTGATGCGCGCGAAGGAGTTCATCATGAAAGACGCGTATTCGTTCGATACGACGGACGAGGGCGCGATGGCGAGCTATCACAAGATGTATGACGCCTACAAACGCATCTTTGCGCGGTGCGGCCTGAAGGCGTTCCCGGTCGAGGCGGACACGGGCGTGATCGGCGGCAATTACTCGCACGAGTTCATGGTGCCGGCCGAGACGGGCGAGAATGACGTGGTGTATTGCGAGGCGTGCGGTTACGCGGCGAACATTGAGAAGGCGACGAGCGGCCTGCCGAAGACGGCGCCCCGCGAGATCGGCGCGGCGGTGGAGAAATTCCCGACGCCCGGCGTGGTGACGATCGAGGCGCTGGCGAAGGAGCCTTACAAGGTCGCGGCGAACCGGCAGATCAAGACGCTGGTTTACATCCTGGACAGCAAGCCGGTGATCATCCTCGTGCGCGGCGACGATCAGTTGAACGAGACGAAGCTCATGGCGCGCACGGGTGCCGTGGCGGCGCGGCCCGCGACGGTGGATGAGATTGTGGCGTTGCTCGGCGCGAAGCCGGGTTCGCTCGGCGCCGTGGTGAACGTGCCCGCAGAGGTTCCGGTTTACGCCGATGAACGCCTGCAAGGCGCGAACGACATGACGACGGGCGCGAACGAGGACGGTTTCCATTTCCGCAACGTCTCGATGGAGCGCGACATCAAGGTGACGCAATGGTTCGACCTGCGCACCGTGAAGGTGGGAGAGCCGTGCGTGAAGTGCGGCAAGCCGGTGAAGATCCAGCGCGCCATCGAGGTGGGCCACGTCTTCAAGCTCGGCACGAAATACAGCGAGAAACTGAACGCGCTCTACCTCGACGAAGCGGGCAAGCAGCATCCGGCGGTGATGGGTTGCTACGGCATCGGCGTGACGCGCACGTTGCAGGCGGTCATCGAGCAGTCAAACGACAAGGACGGCATCATCTGGCCCGTCGGCACGGCGCCTTACACGGTCTGCATCACGCCACTGAGCGTGAAGCCCGACAGCGACGTGATGAAGCTCGCGGAGAAATATTACGCCGAACTTACAGCGAAAGGTGTGGATGTCATCCTCGACGACCGCGATGAACGGCCCGGGTTCAAGTTCAAGGATTCAGAGCTGGTCGGATTCCCCATCCGCATCGGCATCGGCGAGAAATCTCTGGCGAAGGGCGAGGTGGAGATCAAGCCGCGTGCCGGAGCGCTTGCTGCGGTGAAGAGTGAGGATGCCATCACGAAGGTGATGGAACTGATCGCCGCGGGTCAAACCGCCTAACCGATCGCCGCCATGCAACGCACGCTGCGCCAACCGGGCTTCTGGCTGGCGTGCGGGCTGATGGCGATTGGCATTGCGAGCCAGGGGATCCTGGCCGCAGTGCTGGCCCTGGTGGACATCGTGTGGCGGCAGGCGGGTTTCGGTGCCCTGCAGCTTGAGCGGGATCCGCTGGCGGAAGGCATCATCAATCTGCTGGCACTCGGGCTGGCGATCGGCGTCGGCCTGCTCGTCAACCGCCTCCCGCCGCGCCGCGCCTTTCCCTTCACCCCCATTCCACGTCCGGCGTGGGGCTGGTTCGTGTTGGTGGTCGTTGGGGCGGCCATCGTGCTGTCGGAGGTGGACAATCTATTCCGCTGGCTGCTGCCGCCGCCTCGCTGGGTGGTCGAGATGATGGCGGAGATTTTTCTGGTCCGGGGCCGGTTTGGCTCGATGTTTTTCACGATCGTCATCGTGGCGCCGGTGATGGAGGAGTTGCTGTTTCGCGGCCTCATTTTGCGGGGATTGCTTGGGCGGTTTCGTCCGTGGACGGCGGTGCTGATGAGCGCCATGCTGTTTGGTTTGATGCATGTGAACCCGTGGCAGATGGTGCCAACATTTTTTCTGGGATGGGTGTTCGGCTGGTTTTACCTGCGCACCGGTTCGCTGTGGCCCTGTGTAGCGGCTCACGCCCTCAACAATCTGCTGTTCCTGGTGGTGATCAGCGCGCCGTTTGGCTTGTGGCAGCCGACGCAGGCGGAGGAACTCGCAGCGGCGAGGTTTCAGCCGTGGTGGCTCGATGTCGTGGGCGGCGGCGTGCTGGCGCTGGGGCTCTGGCAGTTCCGGCGGGCCACGGCTGCGCTGGCGGACGAAGGGAGCGTTCATGACCGGCCAATGACTGCACCGGATTTGCCGCCCGTGTTGCCAACGTGATTGGTCTACCGGCGGGAACGCGGCTGTGCGTCGAGGGCGTTGCGGATGGCGCGGGCGAGCACATCCAAATTGTAGGGCTTCTGCACGAAGGTGATGTTCTTGTTTCCGCTCAGTTCATCCGAGATGTCGTCCACGCTGTAGCCGCTGGCGATGACGACGGGGAGGCGCGGCCGCTCCCGGATGAGTTGCTTGGCAAGGTCGCGGCCGCTCATGCCGCCAGGCATCACCATGTCCGTGAGCACAAGGTTGATGGCCCCGGACTCACTTTTCCACAAGGCCAGCGCCTCGGCGGCCGAGGCGGCCTGCAGGTGTTTGTAACCGAAACTTTCGAGGATTTGCACGGCCATCTCGCGCAGCTCCGGCTCATCTTCGACCACCAGAATGGTCTCGTCGCCGCCCGGGGCGGGCGCGTTGATGGGCAGTTCCTGCTGGATGACTTCCGTGTCCGGCTGCCGGGCGGCCACCGGCAAATACACGCTGAACGTGGTGCCGGTGCCGACTTCGCTGGCCACTTCCACCCAGCCTTCGTGTTGTTTGACGATGCCGTAAACCGTGGCGAGACCGAGCCCCGTGCCTTTGCCCACTTCCTTGGTTGTGAAGAACGGCTCGAAGATCCGGTTGATGGTTGCCTGATCCATGCCGGTGCCGGTGTCCGACACATCGAGGCGAATGAAGGTGCCCGGACGACCCTGCGGATGCAGGTGGATGTCCTCCTCGTTCAGCTGGGTGACCTTGGTGTGAATGCACACCGAACCGCCGGCGGGCATGGCATCGCGGGCGTTGACGACCAGATTCATGATCACCTGTTCGATTTCGTTTTTGTCACCGTCCATGCGCGGCAGGCTGGCGGTGGGGGAGAATTCGAGAATGACCGTTTCCCCGAGCAGCCGGCGGAGCATGTCACTCATGCCCTGCACCACCTGCGTCAAATCCAGCGGCACAGTCTGCTTCACGTTCTTGCGGGAAAACATGAGCAACTGGCGCGTCAACCCCGCCGCCCGCTCGGCCGCGAAGTAAATGGCCTCCGCCGAATCCTGGGCGCTGGCCGTGAGGCCGGCCTTTTTCAACAGGATGCCGGCGTGTCCCTGGATGACGGTCAGCATGTTGTTGAAATCATGCGCCACGCCGGCGGCCAGTTGACCGATGGCCAGCATCTTGTCCGCCTGCCGCAGACTGGCTTCGAGCTTCACCTGCTCCGTGGTGTCGGTGATGTAACAATGCACGAGGTGGTCCTGGGACACGGGATGAATCAGCCACGACAGTGTGCGCCCGTTCAGCTGGGTGTCGAAACTGAGGTGGTTCTGGCCGGATTCGAGGGCGTGATCCACCAGTTCGAGGACGTTCTCGGGCAGCAGTTCGCGCGGATGGGTGCGGCCGGTTTCGTGCGCGAGCTTGAACGCGGCATCATTGGCATAAGTGATCTTGCCGGACTGGGTGATTTCCACCGCGGGTGTCGGGTTCAACTGGGCGAACACCGCGCGCTTCTGGATTTCGGCCTCGGCCCGTTTGCGGTCGAAGGTCATGGCCAGCAGGTTTGCCACGGCGCGCAGAAACTGTTCGTCGTCGTCGGTGAATTCGTGCGGTTTCGCCAAATGCGCCCCCAGCACGCCGTAGGGGCGTTTGCGGTTTTGCCCGATGATGGGAACCGTGACCCCGCTGACGGCGCCGTGGGAACGGGCGAGGGTGGAGGAGGGAAAGCGCTGATCGGTGTGATAATTTTGCACGCGGATGGCTTCGAGCAACTTGATGGCACAGCCGGGCAGCGAATCGGGTGTGGCCTCTTGAAGCACCTGTCCAACCAAACCTTCCTTCCATCCCGCACTGGCCCGCAGGGTGAATTCGTGACGATGCGCGTCGAACTCAAGCACCTCGCAAAAATCCACCTCCAGCGTTTGTGACACCAGGTTGACGGACTGCCCCATCAGCGCATCCACGTCGTTCGTCGTAAGTGCAAACTGGCCGAGGGCCGCCACGGCTGTCTGTTGCTGGGCGCGGGTGCGCAAGGCCCGGTCCACCGCCTCCCGTTCCCGGGCCCGCTCCTCCAGGGTTTCGGCCATGCGGTCGATGCTGCGCGCCAGTTCGCCCAGTTCGCCCGTTTCGTGCGCGAAGCCGGTGCGCGCCGACAGATTCCCGCGGGCCAGGCGCGTGGTCGTTTCCAGCAGCACCCGCACCTGCCGGATGATGAACCGCTCCCCGCCGAACCACGCGGCCGCCAGCGCCAGCAGCCCCGCGGCAAAGCCGGCGATCTCGATCCCCACGATGAACGCCACGAGCCAGCCGATCACCACCGCAATGAACACGGTTCCGACCAGACGGGCGCGCAAACTGGAAAATCGAATCATGCCGGCCAAGAATGTCGGGGCGACTGTATCGTCCGGTCGGAGGGGGCGCAAAGTGATTTGCAGCGCCGTTACGGCCGCGGTTGCAAACCGGCCAGGCGGCGCGAGATGCGCG